>JAMPAB010000010.1 GCA_023667435.1 Corallococcus sp.
GCTATTGATAAGCTCGGGTTAACTTTGTCGAATTTTCCGCGTGACGTTTCAGTTCGTCCCCCGATTCTTCACCGGAAATATGAATAATTTCCGTTACGTTTTGCACGCGACGCTTGGCATATTCCTCCAAAGCTTTACTTACCGCATTGTAGCACGCCGCGCAAACCGCGCGATAGTCGGAAAAATGCACTTCCGCTTTCTTCGGATGTACATTAACGTCTACGTCGTCGTACGGAACTTCTATATCGAGTACAAAAAAGGCGAATCTACGCGTCATTAAATAGGGAACGTACGCTTGAGAAATTGCGCTCGACACCTTTATGTCACTGATATATCTTCCGTTTACGGATATAGTTTGCTGCAATTTATTAGGTTTGGAATATTCCGGCGTTCCGATATATCCGCTAACGCGGCAATTATTGCGACCGTACGCGACAGGCAGGCAATTAGAAATACATTCCTCTCCGTAAACTGCAAATATCGCCTCGTTTAACCCTTCGCCTTTCGTGCGGTAGATCTGCTTACCGTCCATACTGAACGAAACTTCCAAATGAGGATTTGTCAGTATAAGTTTGGAAACAAATTTCGAAATTTCCGCTCCTTCGCGTTTAGGAACGCGGAAAAACTTTTTACGCGCAGGCGTATTATAAAACAAATCTCTGACCTCGATTACCGTTCCGACGTTGCCCGAAACATAGTTTTTGCTCGTAATTATTCCGTTTTCCAGCGTGACGCTCACTGCAGCATCGGAATCGGTCCGTTTCGTAGTCAATTTTACACGGGATACCGCCGCAATACTGGGCAGCGCTTCTCCGCGAAAACCGAGCGTCTGTATTGCAGACAGATCCTCCGCAGATGTTAACTTACTTGTAGCGTGTTTTAAAAATGCCAACGCCACGTCGTCCTCGCCCATTCCCGAACCGTTGTCGGAAATCGTAATACAATCAAATCCGCCGTTGACGATATCGATACTTATTAGCGTAGCACCCGCATCGATACTGTTTTCGACAAGTTCTTTTACTGCGCCGACAGGCGATTCTATAACTTCGCCGGCGGAGATAAGATTGTATATCTCCGGTTGTAATATTTTTATATCAGCCATTTTCTTTTACCTTTTTAACCAGCGCATTAAGTATATCGAAAGCCTCTATAGGAGAAATTCTGTTGATATCCACGTCGCGCAAAACTGCCGTGACTTCCTGCGCAGCCTTCATGTAATTCCTTTCTTTTAACATTGCGTCGTCGTTCAATTCGTTGATATTCAGACCTACGCTGCTCTTTTCAAGCAACGTAACTATTTCCCTTGCGCGGACGCAAACCTCCGAAGGTACTCCCGCCAGCGAAGCAACCTCTATACCGAAGCTTTTACTTGCGCCGCCGCGCGCAATCTTGTGCAAAAATATAACCGAACCGTTAAATTCTTTAACGGTGACGCGATAATTTTTAACGCCGTCTACTCTGCCTTCCAAATCCGTCAATTCGTGGTAATGCGTAGAAAACAACGTCTTAGCGCGAATACGCGTCGATACGTATTCCATGACCGCCCACGCGATCGATAGACCGTCGAATGTAGATGTACCTCTGCCTACCTCGTCGAGGATTATAAGACTGTTTTTAGTGGCATTGTTTAAAATATTTGCAACTTCCACCATTTCGACCATAAACGTACTTTGATTAAACGCCAAATCGTCGTTTGCCCCCACGCGCGTAAATATTTTATCAACAATGGGAATTTCCGCGCTTTTAGCAGGTACAAAAGAACCTATATGAGCCATCAGAGTTATCAACGCAACTTGGCGCATATACGTGCTTTTACCCGCCATATTGGGACCGGTTATTATCATCGTACGGTTTTCGTCGGTATCGAGGAATACGTCGTTGGTAATAAAATTTTCTCTCTTGATATAGGTTTCTACCAACGGATGCCTGCCGTCTGTAATGTTCAGACGAGCGTCGATTGTATTTATCTTCGGCTTGCAATAACCGTTTGATTCGGCAACGTTAGCTAACGAACGGAGACAGTCCAAAGCAGCAATCGCGCGCGCCGTTTCCTGCATCGTCGGAATGTATTGAAGTAATTCGCTTCTGATATTCTCGAACAGAGTCTTCTGCAGGCGAACTTTTTCTTCGTTTGCCGTAAGTATCTTTTCCTCTAATTCTTTAAGCTCGGGACTGACGAAACGCTCGCCGTTAACGGTCGTTTGCTTACGTATAAAATCCGACGGAGCAAGATGAAGCATGGATTTCGTTATTTCGAAGTAATATCCGAAAACCCTGTTATACCCCAATTTGAGAGTCTTGATACCCGTTCTGTTTCTTTCGTATTCTTCCAAAGACGATATTTTAGCTCCGCCGTTTTTAGATAAATCGTAGAGCTCGTCTAGTTTTGCGTCGTAGCCGCGTTTGATAAAATCGTTATCCTTAATTACCGTAGGAACGTCTTCGCTTATAGACCGTTCCAAAAGATCCACTACCTCGTTTAAAGGATTCAACGACTCTGCAATTTCCCGTAATATTTTACTTTTTGCAAAGGCAAGCGCTTTTTTGATAGACGGCACTTGCATAAGCGACGTTTTTAAAGACAGACAATCCTTAGGAGTAACGTTGTTATACGCTATTTTGCCTACGATACGCTCGATATCCAATACGTTGCGAAGCGCGTTTCCCAACTGCGCGCGACCGATATAATTGCGATAAAGCTCGTCTACGCCGTCCAAACGCGCGTTTATTTGCGAAGATTTTTGCAGCGGTCTGTCGATCCAGTCGGCAAGCGCACGAGCTCCCATACTTGTTTCGGTTTTATCCAGCAACCACAGCAAGCTTCCTTTGCGTTTGCTTTCGCGGTATGATACGGTAAGCTCCAGATTTTTGCGGGTTTTAACGTCGATAGACATATACTTAGTTTTGTCTACCAACTTGGGAAATTTCAAATGCGGCAAATCGCGCTTTTGAGTGTCGGCAAGATACTGCAATAAAGCTCCGTAGGCGCGTACGGCTACAGATTTACCTTGCAGACCGAAACCGTCCAAAGTCAGTACCTTGTAATGTGCAGATACTTTTTCTCTTGCGAGTTTGGATTCGAAACAGCTCTCGTCGTAGGAAAAGAACGACGGCGCATAACCTGCTTTAACGCAATCGAGCTCGGCAGACATATCTTTTGCAAAACGGTTCGATATAATTTCAGACGGTTTAAAAGACACGAGAAATTCCTGCAAATCCTTTGTCCCGCCGATTCTGTCAAATTCCGACAATAAAACGTCTCCCGTCGTCAAATCGCATAACGCGGCGCCTATTTTGTCGTCGGCGCATACGGAACAAATATAATTGCTGCGTCTTTCTTCCAGTATACCGCTGTCCATTACCGTGCCCGCAGTGACGACGCGCACTACTCCTCTTTCGACCAATTCGCCGCTTTTGGGTTCGGTCAGTTGTTCGCAAATGGCAACCTTCTCGCCTGCCGCAATCAACTTTGCGATGTAAGTGTCTACGGCGTGATACGGCACCCCGCACATGGGCGCGCGTTCGTCAAGACCGCAATTTTTTCCCGTAAGAGTTAAATCGAGGATTCTACTCGCGCGCTCGGCATCTTCGAAAAACATTTCGTAGAAGTCGCCCAGACGGTACAAAACAATACAGTCTTTGTACTGTTCTTTCGTAAGCAGATATCTTTTCATCATAGGTGACATCTCGTTTCTCATTTTTCCTCCGTAACTATTTCTCCCCATAAAGTAGCAGATTTGGCGGATTCGATTTTAACGTTCACAAATTTGCCTACCAACGAAACGTCGCATTTAAAATTGACGAGTCTGCCGCTTTCCGTACGGCCGCACATAGTGTCAACGTAGTGAGAGTTAGCACCCTCTACCAGAACTTCGAAAATTTTCCCCGTCATTTCGCGGCTTATTTCTTTTGTTACTTCGTTTTGACAGGCAATCAAACGAGTGATACGGTCGCGTTTAACGGCATAAGACACCTGATTTTCCATCGAATAAGCAGGCGTGCCTTTTCTGCGCGAATAAATAAAGCAGAATGCCGAACTGTAACGCGCGCGTTTAACCAGATCCAGCGTATCAAGAAAATCTTCCTCCGTTTCGCACGGAAACCCCACCATTATGTCGGTAGTAATACCGACGTTCGGTAATTTAGATCTGATTTTTTCGATAAGGCGTAAATAATTTTCACGCGAATACCGACGGTTCATTCTACGCAATATTTCATTACTGCCGCTTTGTACCGGCAAATGAATATTGTCGCAAATATTAGGGTATTTCGCAATAACGTCAATTATATCATCCGTTAAATCTTTCGGATGCGACGTCATAAATCTCAAACGGAATTTGCCCGAAAGCTTGCCGATTTCACCGAGTAACTGAGCGAAACTTTCCCCGTCAGAGAGATCGTGTCCGTATGAATTGACGTTTTGCCCCAGAAGAGTTATTTCTTTGTAACCTTCCAGCAAAAGCTGATTTACCTCGCGCAGGATATCTGCCATAGGACGGCTCCGCTCGCGGCCCCGCACGTACGGAACTATACAGTAAGTACAAAAATTGTTGCAACCGTAGTTGATATTGACCCATGCGTTAGGATAACTTGAGCGCGACTGAGTAAAATCTTCTTCGTTGTAACGCATGAACTCTACGTTGAAATTACGTTTCTTGCGCGAGGCGTCGATTACCGCCTGTTTAAGCAAATTCAAATTGGAAGTTCCCAAAATTATATCTACGAAAGGATAACTCGATTTGATTTTATCGACAACGCCGTCCTGCTGAGACATACAACCGCAGACGACTACGATCATGTCGGGTTTTTGCGCTTTGACTTTTTTAAGCATACCGATATGCCCGTAAATTTTTTGCTCGGCAGTTTCGCGTATACAGCAGGTGTTGAACACCGCTACGTCGGCTTCGTTTACGGAATTGCACGGTTGATAACCGAGAGACTCCAAAATACCGGCAATCTTCTCGGAATCGTGTACGTTCATTTGACAACCGTATGTATGAATAAAATACTTCAAGAAACATTCCTCCCAAACGACGAATTACTGTATACTTTCACATATAATTACATTTTACACTTAATTGCAATATTTTTCAAGAAAAATAAATATAAAAATGCAAATCACAAACAATAATAACGGTATGAAAAAGAAATTTTGGAAAAGCTTCTCGATAGCAATCGCAACAATTACGGTAATAACCGTAATTACAGGCGTAACCGCGATAACTTGTTGGAAAAACGGAAAAAATTACGTTAAATTCGATAAAAACAGGTTAAACGAAGTTTACACCTCTCTTACCGTTTTGGACGATAAAGGCGAAAAATTGAACGAACCGTTGTATTTGTACAATTACAAGCAAATACCGCTCGATGCCTTGCCAGAGTACGCATATATGGCATTCGTCGCAGTTGAAGATAAACGTTTTTTTGAGCACAACGGCATTGACTACCGAAGAATCGCAGGCGCCATGCTTCACAACGTCAAAAGCGGCAATTACAAAGAGGGCGCGTCAACCATCAGTCAACAGCTAATCAAGAATACGCATCTCAACAACAGTAAAACTCTCGAACGGAAAGCGAACGAGTTGTTTTTGGCAAGAGAATTGGAACGCAATTATTCCAAGACGGAAATACTGGAAATGTATCTTAATACAATATATTTCGGACGAAACGCGTACGGAATAGAAACCGCCGCGAACGTCTATTTCAACAAAAGCGCGGCAGACTTGACCGTATCGGAGAGCGCGGCGCTTGCAGGAATGATAAAAGCACCCAATAGCTATGCGCCCGATATAAATTTGGAAAAATGCACATCAAGACGCAACAGCGTTTTGAAACTTATGTTGGAGCAAAATATTATAAACAGCGAACAGTATTCCGCAGCGTTGGAAAGCGACGTTGTCTACGAAGAGAATAAACCTCGAACGGTAAAATCTTATACTTATCACGTTATGAAAGAAGCTTGCCGAATTCTCAATATGACGCCGATGCAGCTTGCGCAGTCGAATTTTATCATCGAAACATATTGCAATCAGACCGCTCAAAAAGAACTTGAAAAATTGGCAAGCGACGATCGAACACTGACAAAAGACGGCAACCTTGCGGATTTGTCGTGCGTAGTAGCGAATACGAAAGGCGGCGTCGAAGCTTGTTATTTCAGAGGAGAAACTGCGGGAACGAAACGACAAGCAGGCAGCGCGTTAAAACCGATTGCCGTGTACGCTCCGGCGCTTAACGAACGAATCATTACCGAAGCTTCGCCCGTTTTAGACGAAGAGACGGATTTTAACGGGTATAGACCGCGAAATTCAGGCGGTTATAACGGTTGGACTACGATTAAGTACGCGGTAGCAAAAAGTCTTAACGTCCCTGCCGTAAAAACTCTAAATGCGTTGGGTCTTGACAAAGCGAAACGGTATCTGAGTAAACTCGAAATTGACGGAGAACAAAATTTATCTCTGGCGCTGGGTAATGCAACGGGCGGTTTGGATCCGTTCGATTTAACCAAATGTTATTGCGCGTTATCTAACGGCGGCTCGTATAACGGTATCGGATTTATAAAAAATATATACGGAGAAAACGGATTGATATACAGCAGAAAATTGCAGGAAAAGCGCGTATTTAACAGCGGCGCGAACTACTTGATGACGGACATGCTCATCGATACGGTTAATAACGGTACAGCAAAGAAATTACGCAGACCGTATCAAATTGCAGCCAAAACCGGAACCGTAGGCGCCGCAGACGGAAACAGCGACGGCATTATAGCGGGATACACCACCGAAAATGCGTTCGTAGTTTGGTGTAGCGGAAATCTTCCGAACGAAGTAAGCGGTTCTACTGCTCCCGCATTGTTGGCAAACAAACTACTCGGCAAAATTTACAAAGATAATTATCCCGCAGCTTTTACGATACCCGACGAAATAGTAGATATAAAACTGGACGCGCACAACTTGTATAGTAATCAAAAAATGCTGATTGCAGACAACGGGGAAAGTTTCAAGTTCGAAAAAATAAACAAACCCAAAGAAAGCGTCGCCGAAACGCAATACGCGTACGTAATAAATACGACGTATACAAAAAATTTTACGCGTTTGGAACTGCCCGAAGTACGCAACGGCAGTTGGACTCTTTATAAAATAAATAAGAACGATGAAGATGAAAAATTGATATTAGACAATAATGTATACGATACAAAATCGGAAAACGATACGGAGTTCTACGCCGAATTGTATATTGACGGAAAACTGACTTACACAACGCCCAAAATCAAAATCTGCAATTCGCAAAAAAATAAGAACGACAGCGCTACGGAATTGCCCTCTATTGTAGATTTCTGGTATCTCAAATGAGAAAACTGCCGTCATACGACGTTTTCAATATATTATGTCTAAAATAGTATATCATAAAATGCTAAATATTGATATTATCTGAGAAATCGGCGGGGTTTTAGTAAAAACCCGCCGACTTCGAAACACAGCATCTGCTTACTCTATTACGACAGTATCGATATTTTTCAGAGCGTTTTCGACGAGAGCATCCACGTCAAGTACGCTTTCGACCTTTTCTACGGCAGACAATCTCGGCTTAGTAACGGGTTTTTTAGGCAAAAATATCGTACAGCAGTCTTCGTAAGGTAATATAGACGTTTCAAACGCGCCTATTTTTTGCGAAATTTCGATGATTTCATCCTTGTCAAAACCTATCAAAGGACGAAACACGGGCAAAGTTGCAACGGAATTCGTACTCGTTATACTTTCCAACGTTTGGCTTGCCACCTGTCCCAAGCTTTCTCCCGTAATTACGGCGCCCGCTCCGTTATTTTTGGCAATACGTTCGGCGATTCGCATCATAAAGCGACGCATAATCGTTATCATATATTCTTCGGGACATTTCTCGTGTATTGCCGTTTGAATTTCGGTGAAACTCACTACGTCTACAGTCATTCGCAAAGTGTATTTTTTTACTATTTTCGCAAGATCGAGCACTTTCTGCCGAGCCTGCATACTCGTATACGGAAAACTGTGAAAATGCACAGCCCTCAGACTCATGCCGCGTTTTGCCATCATATAGGCGGCGACCGGACTGTCGATACCTCCGGACAACATTACAACGCCTTTGCCTCCCGTTCCGACAGGCATCCCGTTTACAGCTTTGATTACCCGACTGTATACGAACGTTTTGCCGTTTTCGCGTATATCGATACTCACCACGCTGTCGGGTTTAAACAAATCGACCGTCAAATTCGGATGCGCATCCAAAATTTCGCCTCCAATTTCTGCAGAAAGCTTCATTGACGGCATAGGAAATCGTTTGTCGGCGCGGTTTGTCGATACTTTAAACGTTCCGCTTGTCGGCGCAAATTGCAATGCCGCTTGGCATATAGCTTCGTAAGTAGACTCCACTTCTTCCGCAACGCTAAGCGAGTGAATGCCGAATACGTTTTGCAAAGCGTCTATAATCGCTTCCATAGAAGTTTCGTCGAAATTTCTTATCACGTACCGCGCATTACTGCGAGAAAAGTCGTACGTAAAGTCTTTCAATACCGATTTCACGTTGGCAATCAAAGCATTTTCGAAAAAATCTCTGTTGTTGCCCTTTAAGTGTATTTCCGAATATCTTATAATGATTACTTTCATTTATTTACTCCCGACATTGTCTTTCTCAATTCCGTTACGCATTCCCAAAGCTTATCCGCGAGCAGCTCGACTTCTTCTTCCGTGTTATATTTGGAAAAACTTATGCGAATTATGCCTTCGGAATAATCGGCGTCCAGCCCTATCGCTCGAGCTATGCGGTTCTGCTTATTTTTGGAACCACAAGCCGAACCCGTTCCTATAATTATATCATACTTTTCAAGCATATGCAAAAGCACTTCGCCCTTTATTCGCGCAAACGAAAGCGACATAATTGCAGGCGAGACGTCTCTCGAACAGTTTTCCTGCCAACCGTCAAAATTTGCCAGACTTGCGCGTATTGTATTTTTGTAAGAGTTGAATTTTTCCGAATTGACTTCCATATTGGCAACTGCAAGGCGAACGGCTTCGGATAGCGCTACTATTCCGCCTACGTATTCGGTCCCTGAGCGCAGTCCTTTTTCCTGTCCGCCTCCGAAAATCTGCGGAGAAACGCGCGAACCGCTTTTAACGTACAGGCATCCGCTGCCCTTACTTCCGTGAATTTTGTGTCCGGCAAAAGAATATAAATCTACGCCCAAATAACGTAAATTTACAGGCACCTTCCCTACCGCTTGCACCCCGTCGGAAAACGTCGCGGTTGCAGGATTTTTCTTCTTAACAAGACTGTTTATCAAGCGTATATCGTTAACCGCTCCCGTTTCGTTGCTTACGTGCATAAAGCAAGCAAGCAGCGTATTTGCGTCGACTTTCGACACAAAATCCGCGACGTCAATATGCCCGTCGGAAAGTAGGTTCGCGTATCTAATTTCATATCCGCGATTGGACAACTCGTTTACCGTGTTATATACGGCGGAGTGCTCGACGGGACTTACGACTATATTGCCTTTTTTTGCTTTTATGGCTCCCAAAACGGCAAGATTATCGGATTCCGTACCGCCGGATGTAAAATATATTTCTTTATCGTTTGCGCCCAGTAATTTCGCAATATTGCTTCGCGCGGCAGCTATATCGTTTGCTATGTTTAAGCTGTAAGTGCTTCGTGCGGAAGGATTGTAGTACAAAACCGAAGCGTACTTTTCTATTATACGCAACACGTCGTCGTCCACGCGCGTTGTTGCGCAGTTATCAAAATAATGTATCATAATGCGTTATCCCGTTTTATTTTAAAGTCAGTACCGTTACGCCGCTCTCGCCTTCGCCGTACGTGCCCAGACGGAACTGTTTGACGTTTGGGTGCGTTTTGAAATGCGCGTGCAATCCCGCGCGGAGCTTGCCCGTACCCATACCGTGAATTATCCACAGCTGAGACAACCCCGCAAGAACCGCCGCGTCGATAAATTCGTCAACATTGGCAATAGCTTCGTCGACGGTCTGCCCTATAACATTCAATTCGTTGCTTAACGAACGCGTGTTTATTGCAGTTTTCGGTTGAGTTTTTGTTCGGTTTAATCGGACAGCTTTATTGTTTACTTCAGAACGACTGTAAAATAAATCGTCGGCGCTCACTTCCGAAGCAATGCCTCCGCATTTAACGGTAATACGCGACCGAGAACGTATTTCGGAAATTTTAACTTGCACTCCCATTTTTTTCGAGTACGCCACGTCGCCGACTTTTAGCCGTTCGAAGACGACGTTATCCCCAGTGAAGATTATTTCCTCAGACGAATCATTGTCATCTTTGACGTCGATGTCCGATAATTTTCTGGCGACGCTTCGGGCGGCAAACAAATCTTTGTCGGTAACTACGTCCCGACTCAAAATTTCTTTGATTTCCGCAATCAATTCGGCGGATTCTTCCTTAGCTTTGCTTATAATTCGGCGCGCCTCGTCGCGCGATCCTTCCAGCAGTTTATTGCGTTCGTTTTGCAAACTGCCGTTCAACTTTTGAGCGCGAAGCTTTTCTTCGGATAATAATATTCGTTCGTTTTCAAGCTCGGCAAGCTTTTTTTCGTATTCTTTGCGAATCTCGTCGGCATTTTGTATTACACGTTCGAAAGCCAGTTTTTCGTCGGACACGTTATTTTTGGCGAATTCGATTACGTCTTGACGGAGACCCAATTTAGAAGCAATCGCTATGGCGTTCGAACTTCCGGGTACGCCCATAACAAGTTTGTAAGTGGGAGCCAACGTCTGCAAATCGAACTCCATCGAGGCGTTTTCCACGCGATCGGTCGTAAGAGAATATTCCTTTAGCTTACCGTAGTGAGTGGTAATCACGCACTTCGCGCCGCTTCTGCGCAAAAATTCCGTGACGGCAAGCGCCAAAGCGGTACCCTCGTTAGGTTCCGTACCCGCGCCTACCTCGTCAATCAAAACCAAACTGCCGACGTTTGCAACGTCTAAAATATCGCACAAATTGGTAATATGTCCCGAAAACGTAGAAAGATTTTGTTCGATGCTTTGTTCGTCTCCTATATCGCAAAGAATATCGTCAAAATACGATACCTCGCTTTCCTCGCTGCAGGGAATAAACAGCCCCGTCATCGCCATAGCGCACATCAATCCTATCGTTTTTAACGTAACGGTTTTACCGCCTGTATTCGGGCCTGTAATTACTATTATGTCGTAGTCTTTACCTAATTTTACCGAAATAGGCACTACTTTGGATTTATCAAGCAGCGGATGGCGGGCATTTTTGAGATCGATTCGTCCTTCGCCGTTAATTAAAGGCAGGGCGCATTTGTTATCTAGGGCATATTTAACTTTGCTGAAAATAACGTCAATATCGGAAATCGTCTCTAAAGCTTCGACAATTTTATTCGCCGCAGGACTTATTCTGTCTGTAAAAGCCTGCAAAATACGTTGAATTTCCGCTTTTTCTTCGAGAACCGCTTCTCGCAAAGCATTGTTAAGCTGCACTATTGCCATAGGTTCGATAAACAGCGTTGCGCCCGTAGCCGATTGATCGTGCACGATACCCGAAACAAACGATTTATATTCCTGCTTGACAGGAATTACGTAGCGATCGCCCCTCAGTGTCACAATAGAGTCCTGCAAATACTTTGACATATCGCTGTTTTTCGTGTAGCTTTGCAACTTTTGTTTAATATCGGCGTTAATAGACTTTATTTTTTTACGTATGACGTATAATTCGTCGGACGCTTTGTCGTTCATTTCGTCATCGGACAATATTGCGAAATCGATATCTTCTTCAAGCTGTTTGTCGTTGTAAAGAAGGTACGCTTTCGCTTGCAAAAGAGACGTATCTATACCGTAATCGACAAAAAGAGACGTTTGCAAGTTGCGCGACGTACGTAATAAACGCATAACCTGCAACAGTTGTTTCATAGATAAACACGAGCCCACGCGCGCAAGCGCGCAAATTTCCGAAACGTCGTCCACCGACAAGTCGAACGAAGACTCGAAGCGGAATAAATCGTAAGCCTGCTGCGTTTCGAGTATCAAACGAGACGCCTGTTGCATATCGTCGGCAGGGAGTAAGTCGGTCACTTTGCTTTTAGCGACCGAACTTATGCAATAGGCGCTTACCGATTGCAATATGTCGAAGTATTGAAGTTTTTGTAATGTTTTTAAGTTTATCATAATTTACTAATTGTTATTTATTCGGATTGCGTTGATTTAACGGGATTTAAGCGCATAGCAGACAGCGTCGAACCTGCAAAGTTTGGACAACATTATGCGCGCATAGCCAAGTCGCGCTCGTTGTAAGCGCCAAGCAAACAACACAAATTCCGCAATAACAAACCGATATCCGCTCTAATTGACTTTACTGAATAGACGGCCTTTTGTATAAGGAGAATTTTCAACGTAACTGTCGAGCGTGCCGCCGTTTAAAGCCGTATAGTGCGACAATATACGTTCGTCGAAATCCAGAAGATACCTACCGCTTTTTGCGAGCTTCGATACTACGGAAAGTTTTTTTCCGTTGATAAGCTCGAAAGTGCAGCGCGTATCCCGACGGCGGAAAAATTCAAATTCGTTTCCCAACTCATCTGTATATTTCAACTTATGCGCCGCCTTACATTCG
The DNA here is from genome assembly GCA_023667435.1 of Corallococcus sp. Taxonomy (GTDB): domain Bacteria; phylum Bacillota; class Clostridia; order Christensenellales; family CAG-314; genus Fimimonas. The sequence goes on from JAMPAB010000010.1 coordinate 12,625, forward strand.
GCGCAGTTGCAACCGTATGCAACCTTGTAAGGACAATGAACTAACTTCATTAAAGGTATTTTGCCGTCCACGAATATATAGCCGCTTTGGTTTGCAAAAGCGGAAATTTCTTTTAACGTAAGCTCGTACGAGTATACGAATGCGGCGGAATCGGATAAAAGCTCCGACATAAAGTCATTATAGACGTTTAAACCGCTTCCGACTATGAACGGGAGCCTCATCTCGCGCGCAAGCTGAACGTGTCCTACGTTGTGACAGACAATTCCGACATCGCTTCCGTCCATCAAGCGTCTGACGTACGCATTGTCGGAGTACGACGGAAGGTCGATATAGCAACCGTATTTTTTGGCAACCGCAACTGCCTTTCGGTCGATAATCTGCGGTTTATAAATCAAACAGTCTACTCTGTCTCCAGCGCAAGCAAGCTCGCTTTCGTCATAGCAAGTAACGGCGCAACCGCTCGTTCCCGACTTCGGCGACGGAACGGGAACAGACAAGGATACTCCTCTGCGGTTGTCGAATCGCGAATTGTAACGTTGTACTAACGCATCTTGCAAAGCGTCTAATATTCGCCGCCTAAGAGCGTTCAACTGCGATTTTGCAATAAATATGCTATCGGCTTTAATATCTATGTGTGAAATAGTAAAGTACGTTTCGCTGCTTTTCTGTAATTGTCTAGCGATTTCCGTTCGATCAACAGGGCATTTGGTAGCCTTTTCGACAAGAAAATCACTTTTAAGCGAAACTTTCACCGAACCGCTTTGCGCAGTTAAAATCACAGGTTTTCCTGCTTCGGCGCAAAAAGCAAGTTCGGCGTCAAGCTTTTTAACAGATGAGGAAAATTCGTCGATGAGTTTTACAGACGACGTACGACGAACTATCATTCCGTCGCAAACTTTTTCTCCGAATTCCGCTCTGATATACCCTATGCCTTCGCTAATTGCAATTCCTCCGCATACTTCGGCGCCGCGTTTATCAACAACTTTCAATCCGTCGCCTTTACAAATATACGTATCGGATACAAAACCGTTCTCTTTAATTATACCGACCTCGACGCCGAGATGATTTGGAGCCGCTGAATAGATAATATCGGAATTCAAGCCTTGCAAATATTTATTTTCGCTCATTCCTCTATTAAACATTTCCGATAAGCGCGCATAGTCGTCCTCTGTAGCGCAGAAACCGTTATCGAACAAATTTCTATAAATTCGGGAAGTCACCCCCGCATACTCGGGACGACGGTTTCTGCCTTCGATTTTAAATACGTTCGCTCCCGATTCGACCAGTTTATTTACAGTAGTTAAGCTGTGTATGTCGCGCGCAGATAGCAAATAACCGTTTACGCCGTTAACATTTGCGAAATATTTTTTGCGGCAGGGTTGCGCGCAGAGACCTCTGTTGCCGCTGTTGCCTCCCACCATTGCCGAAAACAAACACTGTCCCGACTGACAGACGCACAACGCTCCGTGTAAAAAACATTCCGTTTTTATGCCTGTCGAAGCAATCTCCGCGATTTCTTTGTAACTGCATTCGCGCGAGCACACAACGGTTGTGGTGCCCAAAGACTTTACGTACTGCGCGCCGTATTTGTCGTGCACGTTAAGCTGAGTGCTGGCAACTACCTCGAAAGGTTTGGGCAAACTGCCCGCAAGCTTCAAAAGATATAAATCCGTAACGATTACCCCGTCGGCATTATTTAGATATATCTTTTCAAGCATTTTGACGGCGCTAGAATACTCGTCGTTTTTTATTGACGTATTAAGCGTTACGAAAACTTTAACGCCGAACAAATGACAATAATTAACCCATTTTGCCAAATTCTCCGTCGAAAAATTAGGCGCTTTCATTCGGGCGTTAAAAGCTTCCAGTCCCAAATATACGGCATCGCAGCCGTTGTTAACGGCCGAAATAAGCTGATCCACGCTTCCTGCGGGCGCAAGTATTTCTATTTTTCGTTCAGACGCGTTCAAGTACCCCTCGTTTAGCGCAAAACTGCGTCGTATTTTTCTTTAATATTTTTCAATGCCTTAGCAATCTGTTTCTCAACGTCGGAGTCCTGCAAGGTTTTGGTCTTGTCTCTAAATACAACAGAAACGGCAAGACTTTTTTTGCCTGCGCCCAACTGTTCGCCGCGATAAACGTCGAAAAGCTTTGCGCTTTCGGACAGGGACAAAGCAAGAAACTCGTCCAAAACGTCTTGCGCGGCAACGTCCTCGTCGCAAACAAACGCGAAATCGCGCGTAATCGACGGATATTTTGCAAACGGTTCGAATTTGATTTCTCCGCGTTTGGCTTCAGTCAAACGATCCAAATAAAGCTCGGAATACATACAGTCTACGTCTATATCGAAGTTTGCGGCGACTTTCGGGTGAATTTTACCGAAATAACCGCAATTTACGCCGTTGACGTAAACGTCCGCAGAAATTCCGGGATGGAACAAACCGTCCGTTTGCGAACGCACAAGTTTTACGCCGTTGTCGACAAAACAATGAATAACTTGCAAAACGTCGTCGCGGAACGCCTCGAAAGAGGTTTCGGTTGCGCAAACGGAAATACGCGGTTGCTCATAAGGAAGCTCTTTTAGCGGAAGTTCTTTAGCTAGGTAGACTTTTCCCGTTTCGAACATACGTAACGCGCCGTTGTTGCGAGCAACGTTGAGGGAAACGCATTGAAGCATATTCGGAGCAAGGCTTCTGTTCATCAGCGATATTTCTTCGCTAATGGGATTGATCAATCGAATATATTCCGCCTCGTTTACGGGTTTAACGGATGCTTTTGCAAACAATTCTCTTCCGCCGAACGGATAGAATATACACTCGTTGTAACGCATACCGTTGAGAGTGTTTTTTACTTTTTCGACGTTTTTGCTTTCCTCCGATTTACCTCCGCACGTAATGCGGGATTTTTCCAACATTGTGCCCGTAATATTGTCGTAACCGTATACGCGAATCAATTCTTCTATAATGTCGCAATCTCTTGCAATATCGTCGCGGTACGGAGGAACGATACAAGTTATTTTCTTTCCTTTGACGGACGTTTCAATGTTCAAAGATTGCAGAATAGACAAAATCTTGTCGTCGGGAATAGCTATTCCCAAAAGATTTTCAATTCGGTCGCGAGAAAAAGCGACTTTTTTACTTTTTGCCACACTACCGACGGATATACGGTTTCGGGTTATCTTTCCGCAACCGAGCTGTTCTACAAGATGCAATGCGCGCGACAGTCCCAAATTGTTCGTATACGTTTCTATCCCTTTTTCGAAGCGCGCGGATGAATCGGAACGCAACCCCAACCTGTGACTTGTGCGGCGCACGTTCATTCTCGCGAAAGTCGCCGATTCAAACAGTACGCAATCGGTATCGTCTTTTATGCCGGAGTTCGCTCCGCCCATAATACCCGCAAGTCCTATTGCGCGGTTCTTGTCGGCAATGACGAGATCGTCGCAATTCAAAATATATTCCTTACCGTCCAACGGGGTTATTTTTTCGCCGTCAAGCGCCCTACGGACAATTACGGTTTTGTCGGAAATATCTTTATAATCGAAAGCGTGCATAGGTTGACCGATTTCGAATAGTACGTAGTTTGTAATATCGACAAGATTGTTTATGCCGCGCAACCCTATTTTTGCAAGTCTGCTTGTGAGCCACAAAGGCGACTTTTGAATTTTGACGTTCGTAACGCCCTGCATAAAGTACCCCTTGCAAATGTCGCAGGCGCGTACTTCCACTTTGACAAGAGATTTTGTATCGACGTCGCTTTCGCTGTAAGAAATATCAGGTTCGCGGCAAGTTCTGCCGAGAGCTACCGCAACTTCTCTCGCGATGCCCAAAACGCTGTTGCAGTCCTGGCGGTTTGCGGTAATATTGACGTCTATTACATAATCGTCTATCCCTACTTCTTTACGGACGTCTTCGCCTACTACTGCGGAATTCCGTAAAATCAAAACGCCGTCGGTATCTGCATTCGGATACATATCCGCATTGATGCCTAACTCTTCGGCGCCGCAGAACATTCCCCACGATTCTTCGCCGCGCATTTTGCCTTTAGTAATATGCAAACCGTTGGCAAGGTTTGCGTTATGCAACGCAACGGGGACCTTATCGCCTACTTTTACGTTGCGGTCGTTTGTGACGATAGGGATAATTTCTTCGCCGACGTCCGCCTTACAGCAAAGAAGCCTCTCGGCGTTAGGATGTTGACTGATTTCTTTTATCTGACATACTTTAACGTTAGTTACGTTTTTACCCAAATAGACGACTTCCTCTATTTCGAGACCTATGTCCACCATTTTTTTGCAAAGCGTGTCTATATCTTCCGTTATATCCACGTATTCGCGAATCCAGGAAAGAGGTAATTTCATATTAAATCTCCTTATTATTTGCCGAATTGCTTCAAAAAGCGTTTGTCGTTTTCGTAAAACAAACGAATATCGGGTATGCCGTATTTTATCATAGCGATACGTTCTACCCCCATACCGAATGCATATCCGTTGTATTTGGAGCTGTCGATACCGCTGTTGTCCAAAACGAACGGGTTAACCATTCCCGCGCCTAACACTTCTATCCAACCTGTACCCTTGCACAACGAACACCCTTTACCGCCGCAATTACTGCACGTCAAATCAACCTCGACGCTGGGTTCCGTAAAAGGGAAAAACGAGGGACGGAAACGTACTTTCGTATCGTCTCCGAACAAATGCGCAGCTATGTACTCCAGCGTTCCTTTTAAATCGCGCAGCGTAACGCATTCGTCTATCACTAAACCTTCTATTTGATGGAATACGGGCGAGTGCGAAGCGTCGCTGTCGGAGCGGAACACTTTTCCCGGACAAAGCATTTTAATGGGAGGCTGTCGTTTCTCCATAAGACGCGCTTGCATAGCAGAAGTCTGCGTACGCAGAAGTATGCCGTCGGACAGATAAAACGTATCCTGCATATCTCGCGCGGGATGATCGTAAGGAATATTTAAAGCTTGAAAATTGTAATAGTCCGTTTCGATCTCGGGTCCCGACAAAACCTCGAACCCCATAGCAATCATTAAATCGCAAATTTCGTTTATCACTAACGTTACGGGATGCAGAGCGCCCCAAGCTTTCATATCACACAAGCTTACGTCTACTTTCTCATCCTGTAAGCGTTTCTGCATTTCCGCTTCTTTAAGTTCGGAATTTTTCGAGGCAAACCCGTTTTCCATAAGGTTGCGCAATTCGTTTACCTGCGCGCCGAAAACAGGACGTTCGCTTGGAGAAAGATCTTTGATCCCTTTAAGCAACGCGGTAAGCTCGCCTGTTTTTCCCAAATAAGCGACTTTTAATTCCTGCAGCTTTTTTAAGTCGCAGCAATTTACTAATTCCGATTCGAATTTAGATTGAATCTCAGCAATTTTACTCATATATTCTCCTTTAAAAAACAAAACGTCCTAATTGCATATAGCATTTAGGACGATGATTTACCGCGGTACCACCTAATTTCAAGAAGTCGAAACTTCTCCTCTTTGTCTGATAACGGAAACAAACCGCAAACGGCTACATATCGGCTTCACCGTTCGAACTCGGAAGGGAATATCTTTTTACGCAAAGGCGAGGCTCGCACCGTCCCCCGCTCGCTTGACATTGTTGACCGTAAACTCTTAATCTTCGTCGCAGTCGTTAAAATTAAGTAAGAGCGACGGTTAAATAACCGTCGTAAACATTTTACATACTAAGTATAACAAATTAAAACGGAATTGACAACAGGTTTTTGCTAATTATTGACAAAATTACGAAGAACCGAGCAGAACGTCCCCCTGCAGAAAAGTTTGCGGCACTCTTCCTATTATTACGCTTTCGCACAAAAGTACGGGAATCGACGTGGTCACTTGCGAATGCGCGGTAGGAATTATCAAATCAACTACGCTTTCTACGTTGATATAAATTCTGTGAATAGTCTGATTTATGCCTGCGGTCTCGAATACTGAAGTAAAAGTACACGTTACCGTACCGATCGGCGTAACGGTAATATTAACTTTGGGACCCTTTTCGGAAAACAGCGGTACACCGCTTAAAGTGCCCAACGGAATATCGACGTCGAAAGAATTCAAAGCGTTTATTTTACTTTGAGAAATCAGCGCGGCATTACGCGCAAGAGAATTGGCAAGCGTGCTGTTTGCATAAAGCATAGTTATTTCATTATCGGAATTTTTTTCTACGGTTACAAATTCGTCATAGTTGGCATTGTCGCCCAAAACCAGATTTATTGCGTCGTTGACGGCGCGCGTTGTTTCCGATTTGAGCCGCGTCTGAGCAATATCGAGAATTGTCGGCGTCATAGATTTCCAGTAGACCCAGCAGGCAAGCGCGATACATATTATGACAATCGCAAGAGCGATAGCAATAATTTTATTGATTATTTTTTTCTTTTTCTTGCGTCTGGCGCTTCTGTTAATAACCGCGTAATTCGACATGCTTTTACCTATGTCACATTATATTCGCAAACAAGCGCAATCGTTACAGTTATTTCTTCTTTGTACGCGGTTTGAATACGGTAGAAACGAAATACCCCGAAACTATGGCTACGGATATTCCCGTAGCGCATGCCGCAAGACCTCCCTTTAACGCGCCGTAAAAACCTTCGGTTTTTGCCGCCTTTACCGCTCCTTTTACTAAGGCGCACCCGAAACCCGAAATAGGAATACTTGCGCCCGCTCCTGCGAAATCCACAATTTTGCTATACAGCCCGAAGCCTTCCAAAATAGCTCCCGCGACCAAAAACAGTACGAGAATTTTACCGTTTGTCAAGTGAGTATAGTTTATGATTATCTGCCCGATAAGACAGATGCCTCCGCCGACCAAAAAAGCTTTTACAAACATAAGAAAAGTATCCATATCAGATTGACACCTCCACCAAATGAGTTATTGCAGGTATGCTGTCCCCCTGAAACGACGTAGTAGGACTCATCAGCGCTCCCGTACCTGCAAGCAATATTTTTTTATACTCTCCTCTCCTCAAACGCCCAAGCAAAACGCTGTTGAAAATCAGCGCCGAGCAGGCAGCGCCGCTTCCGCCCTGATAAGTTTGCTGTTCGTCCCAGTATAAAGATGCTCCGCAGTCGTGTTGTTTCGAGGCGATATCGTACCCCTCCTGCCGCGTCAGATCGATAAGTATGTCTGACCCGAGCTTGCCTAAATCACCCGTAAAAATAGCGTCGTAATCGTCGGGAGAAGCGTCGGTATCTTTGAAAAAACGGACTATCGTATCGCACGCGGACGGAGCCATTGCGGCGCCCATATTATTCGCGTCCATAATACCGTAATCTATTACTCGCCCTATTGTAGCGCGCGTAACGCGCGGACACGGGTATTCGTCGGATGAGGTAAGCAACGTGGCGCCCACTCCCGTAGCCGTCCACTGCGTAACGGGAGAACGCAATACGCCTAATTCTAAGGGAAAACGGTACTGCCGTTCGGCGGTGGAAAAGTGACTGCCCGCAATACTTATTACGTTTTCCAATCCGTTGGAAATGAGACACGCGCCGATAAGCAAGCTTTCGGCAAACGTAGCGCAAGCATTATACAGTCCCAAAAACCCGACGTGAAATTTACGCGCGGAAAAGGACGCAGAAACAATCTGATTCAACAAGTCGCCTCCCGCTATTGCGTCAATTTCTTTGACCGTCAAGTTCGATTTGTTTATTACTCCCTCCAGCGCGTGCTCGAACATTTTACGCTCGGCGCGTTCGAATGTGTTTTGACCGAAAGTATCTTCCTGCAAGGTAAAGTCGAAAAACCCCTTATACCGTCCGTCGTTTTCTTTCGGTCCCGCCACGCTGTAGCCTTCCAAAACGTTGACGTTGTTAAACTCTAATGTGCGTTTTCTGTAATATTCCATATTAACCCCCGAAAATCAGCGTGAGGACTGCTATCACAACAGAAATTGTGACTCCGTTGACAATTACAGGTCCCGCAACCTGAAACATTTTTGCGCCCACGCCGTATATATAGCCCTCTGCACGGAATTCCAGAGCGGGAGAAACAACAGCATTGGAAAAACCCGTTATGGGGATAGTCGATCCCGCGCCTGCAAATCTGCCTATATTATCGTAAACGCCCAACCCCGTAAGGACGGCTGCAATAAGAACCATAGTACCGGAAGCAAGTACCGAAGCGTCCTCTATGTCAAACCAAAGCTTGTACAGTTCTATGAACGCCTGCCCTATGCAGCAAATTACGCCTCCGATTACAAACGCCCAAAACATATTCTTCCAATGCGAACTTTTCGGCATTTTCTCGAAAACGTAAGATTTGTAGTTAGATTTAGTTATTTCGCCGTCGGCAGTTATCTGACCTCTGTTTTTCATATACACCTACTTCTTTTTTATTTCGTCCGATCTGTTTTCCAAATCGTATTCCTTCGGCGCGTAAGTCTCCCTTTCGTCGGAATTAGCGCTGTAATCTCTTTGTGACGTCGTCTTCATAATAAAGATTTTTAACTATTGCAGCAAAATTTATTCTGCCGACGCGAATAAAATCATATTATTTATTACACAAAGCTAGAATGGAAAAACGGCAAATTTAGATAAAAAGCGATATTATGTCAGTAATATTATGCTACAAAATGCAGAAATTTAAAATTATAGCGAGTCTTTTAGAAAAATTACGTACAAAATAGTTAATTAGCAATGAAAACGGAGTTTGATTTTAGTCAAACTCCGTTAAGTTTAAAAGAAATAAATTTAAGCGATTATTGCTTCGGCGACAGACAATGCTACTCTACTTTACTTAGTTCTTCCCCCATAAGAAATTCGGGAACGTCCTCAACTTTATCGAACATTGGTTTTTCGACGGTTTTAACGGAAAATTCACCCGAAGAAATCTCCTGTAATTTAGCTAACAGCGTTTCGTAATCGGGCAAATCGGAAACGTCGCTTATGGAGAAGCGTTTAAGGAAGTCGTCGGTTGTGGCAAACAATAACGGCTTGCCTATAGTTTCTTTTCTTCCCACTACTTCGACCAACCCCAATCGCATAAGATTTTGTAGGGAATACGTACAGTCGACCGAACGGATTTCTTCTATTTCCAAGCGAGTGACAGGCTGTTTATAGGCAATTATTGCCAACGTTTCCAGCATAGCGTTAGTAAGCTCTTTTTCCTTTATAGGATTTAACACTGCTTCGACGTCTCCGCTGTACGAAGGATTTGTTGCAAATTGAATTTTTTTGTTAAAGCGCAGCAAATGTATACCGGTTTCGCCGCCGTATTTGGATTTCAGTTCCTCGATGGCGGCGTTAAATTCTTTGGTATCGGCATTAAGCTTTTCTTTAATAAAAGATTCTTCGATTTCTTTTCCCGAAACGAATAATATCGCTTCTATCTTATTACTCAAAAGACTCATAATCATCCCCCACTATGACATCGACGTTTTCTGCGTCGGGTCTTTTTTCTATATATATGTCTTCGAACAATGCCGCCTGGCGCACTTTAATGATTTGCAATTTAAGCAGCTCCAAAACGGCTAAAAACGTTGTTACTATTTCGTTACGCGACGCATTTTCGTCAAATAATTCCACAAACCGAAACTTGTCTTCCGTAAGCAAAACTTCCCTGATATACGCAACCTTTTGAGGGACGGAAAAGCTTTCTTTGACTATCGCGCGCGACACGTTTTCCGCTGCATTCTTAATTTGCATTTTCATCAGAAACTTCTGAAAAGCCGCGACAAAACCTTCTACGCTTAAATTGTCTTTTATTACGGAAATTTCCTTGCCGACGTTTTTATCGGGTTCCCGATAAAACCTATTGACATTTTCCTGCTCCTTAAGTTCGCTGACGATTTCTTTGAATAATTTATATTCTTCCAGCTGTCTTATAAGCACTTTCTCGGGAGATTCTTCGTCGTCGTTAAGACCTTCGAGAACAGGCAACAATGCGCGGGATTTTATCTCGAGTAAAGTTGCGGACATATTCATATATTCGCTCGCTTTGTCGAAATCCAAATCGGACAACTGCGACATATATTGTAAAAACTGTTCAGTCACCTGAGAAACAAAAATATCTTTGATTTCGATTTTATTTTCTTTGACTAATGCCAAGAGAAGATCCAACGGTCCCGAAAAATTCGTCAATTTCAGTTCTAAAACAGACTTCTCTTCGTCAAAAATATACTGTTGCTGATATTCTTCAGACATTAAAGATTAGCCTCCAAAACGCAATAAACCCGTCCTCAATCAGACCGCCGAACTTCCCAATATACAAGTTTAACGGCGAGTAAGAGCTTACAAACGGAATATAGTTTAGCGCGATAAATCCCAGCATTATATATAAACTGTATCTGCGCATAAATTTCATAAAGCCGTTGTTTTCGCTTACGAAACAGCTCAGTAACCGATAGCCGTCCAGAGGAAACAATGGCAGGATGTTAAATAACGCAAAATTTATATTAAGCGTCAACGCCCACTGCGAAAATATTCGGCAGAAATACACCAAATAGTCTACGCCTTCTTGCGGAATGGACGGGGACTTGATCAACGCAAAGGCGACTAACAGCATTGCGAAAAAGAAAGCAAGAACGAGATTCGTCAAAACTCCCGCTATCGACACCGTAATGCAGCCGGTCTTCCGCTTTTTAAAATTGCGCGGATCAACGGGGACGGGTTTCGCCCAACCGAAACCGACGAAAAGCATCATCAGCAATCCAATTAAATCGAAATGCCGCATAGGATTGAGACTGAGCCTTCCGTACGATTTTGCCGTAATATCGCCGTTCCACAGTGCGACAAGCCCGTGAGCAATCTCATGTAAAACAAGCGCCGTCAACAAAGCTAAGATATAACCGAGTACGTAAAGCAACCCTTCTCTGCCTCTGCCCTGCTGCGCATAAACTATGAAGTCGTAAATTACCATTTATATATTTTAGCAAATCCTACGTATAAAGTCAATTATTGCGTGGTATTAGAAAAATTTTTCAAAGAAGCGTAAAGATATATATTCCAAGAATCTATTTTGAGATTCTCGATATTTTTTTTTCTCTGAAATAGATATACGCCAAAAAGAAAAACAATCGACAATAATACGTCAAAGCATCTTACTAATAAATTCGTCGGTTGCGCACAAATTCTATATTCCGAGCAATATCTGCCATTTCTGCCTGCCGCTTTTGCAAGTTTTTTAGATTTTTGCCGTTTGTATTTACTTTTCGCGCTTCTCATTACACTCCGAATTTATGCAATATGACGACAATTCATAAAAATACTCCTTGTACATAATTTAACCGAGTAAACTCTGACGATATCGAAGAACTTATTACGAGCGGCATATCCTTAGTGTTTACCGCTGCGTTTAGCAATACAACTTACTGGCAGCAAAAACCGCCTCGACAATATATACTATCGAGGCGGCAAAATCAATATCTATAATCTACTTATTTGTTTGTCGTAATATCGGTAACGTAATCCCAGTAGCTCTTTGCCTGAACGTCGCAGGCAACTATTACGTCCGTCTCTTTCACGACGTTACCGTTTCGGTCCTTAAGTTTAGCTTGACCTACTACGTCTCCCGCTTTTAAAGGCGCCTTTACTTTTTCCTCTATTTCGTACTCGACGGAGTAATCGGATTCTCCTTTTCGTCCGAAAGCGTTGAGCAAGCTTCTTGCCGTAATATTTACCGAAGATTCTCTACCGCCCGACACACCGACGGAGCCTACGTCGTCGCCGGCGTTAAGGTACACTTTGTTCTCATAGTTGGCGAAAGCGTAATTGAACATTTCGCTTACTTCTTTAAACCGCGTCTTGCTGTCGGAAGCGCCCACCACTACGGCAATCATCCGCGTATCTCCGCGTTTTGCGGTAGCCGCCAGACAATGCTGCGCTTCTGCGGTGTATCCCGTTTTGCCGCCGTCGCAACCGTCGTAGAAACGTATAAGCTTATTTGTATTAGTCATCCCCGTGACTCTGCCCGACGGGTGCGCAAAGTCTTCCATCCATATTTGGGAGCAACTAAAATAATGCGGATGCTTAATAAGCGCCGCAAACATAGCCGCAACGTCTTTGGCGCATGAAAACTGACTGACGGCGGGCAACCCCGTGCAATTTTCGAAATGCGTAGCTTCCAGACCCAACGACTGAGCTTTTTTATTCATGTGTTCAACAAAATTTTCAACGCTTCCGTCAATGTATTCGGCAAGCGCGACGCAACTGTCGTTTGCCGAGCAAACGACGACGGATTTTACCAGATTTTCCAACTTATAAGTAGCGTTGGCATCCAAAAAGACTTGCGAACCGCCCATAGACGCCGCTCTGCTGCTTGCTACTACATCGTCGTCGAGCCCGACTTTACCTTCGTCAATAGAATCGTACACGCACAAAAGCGTCATTATTTTCGTCATGCTTGCAATGGGTCTCTTTTCGAGCGAATTGCTTTCGTAGACGATTTGACCGTCCTCAGACATCAAAATCGCCTCGCGCGCCGACGTATGCAGCGCAGTTTCTGCGCAAGCGGTAAACGGAACAATCGCAACAAGAAACAGACAGCCGCAAAAAAACAACGTCAGTATCTTCCTTTTCATACTTTTCTCCTTATTTATTTTTGTTAGTATCTGCTAAAACAAGAAAAGTATGCGCCTGCAAAAATTGCGCTCGAAATAAAAAAAAACTTGCAGCCGACATTTTACAAACAAAAACCTCTCCCGCCGCATACGGGAGAGGAAAGCAATTTAGAATATATTAAATTACGCCGAACTTATCTGGTAACTTTTTCCCAAACGGACTTAGGCGCAGCGTCGGTGATTTGCAGCTGCTCTAAAACGGTATCGTTAATTACGTCAAATCCCTTCAAAGTGCCCAAATTAGTGGGAACTATATCGCAGCCGAACATAAGCAAAGGCGTATATTCCCTTGTGTGGTCGGTATGCGCTTTATGCGTAGGATCGCATCCGTGATCTCCCGTTATGTAAAGCACGTCGTCGTGACGTAATATTTTTGTCAACTCCGCTACTTTACCGTCTATTTCTTCCAACGCTTCCGCATAACCGAAAACGTCGCGGCGATGGCCGTATTTCATATCCGTATCGACCAAATTGACAAAAACCAATCCGTCGAATTTTTTCTTAGCAATCTCGATAGTTTTCTCCAATCCGTCAAGATTATTCACGGTATGAATACTGCGCGTTATGCCTCTGCCGTTAAAGATATATTCGATTTTTCCTACGGCAACGCTTTCTAATCCTGCCGCCGAAACCCTATCCAAAAGCGTTACGCCCGTAGGATCAAGCGAGAAGTCCTTACGCTCGGAAGTGCGCGTGAAAGGATATTTGCCTGTAAACGGTCTGGCAATGACCCTGCCTACCCCGTAAGCGCCGTCGCACAATTTACGCGCTTTTTCGCACATATCGTATAATTCCCCGATACTGTACTTATCCATATGGACCGCGATTTGCAATACGCTATCCGCCGACGTATACACAATAGGATAACCGGTTTTTAAATGTTCTTCTCCGTAGTCTTTGATAACTTCGGTTCCGCTGTACGGCTTATTGCACAATACTTTAACGCCAAGTTCCTTTTCGAGTTTCGAAATAAAACTTTGCGGAAAACCGTTAGGAAAAGTGGGCAGAGCTTGCTTTGTTATAACGCCCGCCATTTCCCAGTGTCCGACGGTAGTATCCTTACCTTTCGACAATTCTTCCAAACGAGCGTACGCCCCGTTAGGCATACGGTCGTCGTTATACGTGCCGTCGATGTTATACAATCCCATATCGGCAAGCGTAGGCAAATTAAGATCGTAGGCATGACGAATATTCTTTAATGTATTTGCGCCGTAGTCGTTAAACTTTTTACAATCCGGCATTGCGCCGATGCCGAATCCGTCTATAACGAGAATGAAAGCTCTCATATATTCTCCTAAAAGAAAGTTATACTTTACATACCGTTGTTATGTATTTTTATTATAGCAAAAAAAAAGCTATTTTACAATCAAATTAAAGCAGTTAGTAATTTTAATATAACAAAGAACGAGATAATTTTATAAATAAATCCCGTAATTAAAACAAAAACGACAAGTTTCAAGTCGCGCACGGATTCGATAAAGCTGCGGCGCATAGGTTCCTCGCAACAACACATAAAACAGGAAACACTCAAAATAAACGTTTCTTCGACAGCTATCAAAATTATATAAAGTATTCCCCACAGCGGCGCGTACTCGATAAGCGCCGCCGTGTTTGCTCCGCAATACAGACAATATACAAACGTAAACAGATACGAAAGCCAACGCGTACGCTTAAACATATTGCAAAGCGAAAACAGTAAAAACATTATTGCGTAATGCGCCGCAAAAACAAGAAACGGTTTGAACCCGCCGCCGAACAAAAGATCGGCAAAGCAGTACCTGTTGTAATACCACCAGCCGTATTTAAACGCGCAGTACAACGCAACGCCGACAACGATTCCGAGCGCGCAGACGATTGCGCACAGAAACATTCTCCTTTTATCCGCGCGAATCGAACATAATATATCTTCGATGCAGTTTCTTAACGAGTAGAAAAAGCTCATATCATTTGATATGAGCAAATTCGATAAATTATGCTAATTCGTAAGCATCCATTTGGCGAAGATGCCGTATCCGCGCGTGGGATCGTTAACAAACACATGGGTTACGGCCCCTACGAGTTTGCCGTTTTGAACAATGGGACTTCCGCTCATGCCTTGCACTATTCCTCCCGTTTTTTCGAGCAGAGCTTCGTCAGTCACCCTGATTACCATTCCTTTGTCGTCGCGAGAATTCTGCGCGCTCACCTTGACAATTTCTATTTCGTAGCTTTCGCGTTCATTGTCGTCTAATGTACAGAATATTTCCGCTTTACCCGGTCTAACTTCATTTATATCGGCGACGGATATTGTTTCTTTGCAAAATTTAGGCAGAGAATTAAACGTTCCGAAGGCGCCGAATTTGTTGTTGGCGTATATGTTGCCTACGCGTTTTTCAAAATTGAAACTGCCTTTCAGCTCGCCTGCCGCGCCCTTGCGCCCTTTTTCGACGCCGTCGATTACGCAACCGAATACGCCGCCGTTTACGCACTCGATTATATTTCCGCTCTGATCGGTTATAGGGTGTCCCAAACTGCCGAAGTTCAAGTTGGACCGTACGTACGTCAACGTGCCTATGCCGCTCGACGAATCTTTCGACCACAAGCCCAAACGGTACCGTTTCGTCGTTAAATCGAGCTTAGGGACGATTGTGCCTTCATGCGTCGCGCCGTCGCGCAAATATTTAATTCCGAGCGGTTTACCGTTCGATTTATTTGCTATTTCCGATAATTTACCCGAACCGTAAATTTTTTTACCTCCCAATTCTATAATTACGTCGTTAATTTCCAAGCCTGCCACCAAAGCGGGACAGCATAAACTACCATCGTCCGCAATAAATTCGTTTAAACCTATTACCGTTACTCCGTCTCCGTCCAGCGTTATCCCCAGAGGATATCCGCCCAAATATACCTGCTCTGTTATTTTTGCCGCCGAACTTGCGCCGACAAACAAATCCGTAATGTCGTCGATGATATCGCCCGACGCCTCTGCGTAAGCGCAAGCAACCGCCGCGTCGCCGACTTCAAACGAAAAACCTGGCAAAAATTGCATACATAAAATAACGAACGTAAATATAATTGCGATTTTCTTCATAAACACCTCGAAACACTACGCATAGTTTGTGAATATGACGGTTGAATATACGCAAAAAGAAAAACAGTCCAAACGACTGTTTTAAAATCAGTATATACAGTTCTTAAACGCAAGCGCGCCCAACAAGCTAAACGTAATATGCGTTTAGCAGAGCGAGCGCTTGTAATTATCCGACCATTCGATCAACTCGTTTGCGCTGACTATAGCGTGCTGACCGACCCCGCCCATGAGACGCGAAACTTCTCCTGCGCGTTGTTCGTACGTAGTAAGCATATCTACCGAAGTAAACGTTTTGCCGCACTGTTCGAATTTTTTGATAAACATATTCACGTCCGCCATAGCGACAATCTGCGGCAAATGCGTAATAACAATACACTGATAACCGTTATTGCTGTTATTGGAAACGTTCGCAAGCTTATTAGCAACCATTTGCGCCATATTGCCCGAAATACCCGCGTCTATTTCGTCAAATACCATCGTAGGAATTTTTTCCGCAAGCGCGGTAATATTTTTGACTGCAAGCATAAAGCGGGACATTTCACCGCCGGAAATAACCTTAGAAAGAGGCTTCAACGGTTCGCCTACGTTTGCCGACATCAAAAATTCTACTTTGTCGAACCCGTCGGCGGACGGATTTTTTGCATAATCGTCGAATACGGGTTCCTCGTTAAAGCTGACGAAAAAATTAGTTCCCGACATTCCCAAATCTGACAATTCGCGCATAATCTTATGCGAAAGTATATCCGCTGTCCGCTTACGTTCGGCAGACTTGCACATCGCCAAATTATACATACGCTTGAGGATATCTTTCTTTTCGGCATTCAGTTTTAAGATTTTTTCTTCGCTGTTGACAAGATTATCATACTGTTTTTCCGCCTTGCGCAAAAAGTCCAATGCGTCGGATACGCTACCGCCGTATTTACGTTTGATTTGACGTATTTCCTCCAAACGTTCTTCCATTTTGTCTACCAAAGATACGCTGAAATCGGTAGCGGAAAGCAGACTGTGAAGATTTGCCGCCACGTCGGCGATTTCGATGCGGGCGGAATCCAGTCTGTCCGAAAGTTCGGATGCGGTATCTTCCAAAACGCTGATACCGCGCAGCAAATTAACCGATTCGTAAATTTCGGAAATCGCGCCGTTTTCTCCGTTCAATTTTTCCGAAGCAGAGCTAAGAGCTGCTGTGATTTTTTCTATATTGACCATTCTTTTGTGCATGGTAAGAAGCCTGTCTTCTTCCTGCTCGTCGAGATTTGCCCGTCTTATTTCATCGATTTGAAATTTCAATATGTCGATAAGACGTTCGCGCTCGGCGCCGCTTCCGCCGAATGTTTTAAGTTCGCGATTGACTGCCGTAAGCTTGGCGTACCACACGTCCTTCAATTCTTTATCTGCGCCGCTAAAATCACAAAAAGCGTCCAGGACGGAAAGTTGATTTTTTTCGCTCAGAAGCGCCAAATGCTGCCCCTGCCCGAATATATCGACAAGCTCGGCGCTTATATCTTTAAGAATCGCAAGCGTTGCGGTTTTTCCTTGAATACGAATCTCGTTTTTGCCGCCGACGGACATTTTTCGATTGAGCAATATTTCGCAATTGCCGTCGAAACCGTACTCCTGCAACTTGGAAATAACGGGACAATCCTGCGCGACCTCGAACAACGCGGTGACCTCTGCTTCATCGGCGCCGTATTTTATCAACGTCTTATCTGCGCGATCTCCCAAAACAAAAGCGAGAGAATCTATAATAATAGACTTACCGCTGCCTGTTTCGCCCGACAGCGACGTAAGACCTTCTTGAAAATTAAGATCGAGGTGATCAATCAGAGCAATGTTGTCGATAACCAAATTTTTAATCATAAGCGTGTATTCCGATATTTTCCCCTGTGTTAATACAATAATCCGTTTACTTCCTGCGCCAAAACGTCGGCGTCGCGAGCGCTACGGCAAACAATCAGTATCGTACTGCGATCGGCAACGACGCCGACTACTTCGGGCATAGACAACTGCTCTATCGCGCCCGAAACCGCGCCGGCGCTGTCCGTCATAGTCTTGACAACGACGAGGTTACTTGCCGTCACGACCGAAACGACGGTTTCCCGTACGATATTTAACAGCTTGCCCGAAAGATTAGAATCGACTTTTTGCTTGGTAACGTATTTATATTTTCCGACGGAGGTAAGCGTCTTAATTAAGCCCAACTCTTTTATATCGCGCGAAATGGTCGCCTGCGTAACTTTGTACCCCGCGTATTGCAACGCCGCGACAAGCTCGTCCTGCGTTTCGATGTCGCGCGAGGCGATAATACTCAAAATTTTGGATTGGCGCGATGCTCTGCTCATAGTTACCTCTGAAGTTATTTTTAATAATTATACATTATTACGAATAAAAATTCAAGACTTTGACAACAATTCGGAAACTATTGTCGCAATACTTTCCGTATTCATGCCTGCCATCTGCAACTGTTCGTCAACTGTTGCGTGCGGCACGAATTCGTCCTGAACGGCGACGATTTTTACGGTATTTTTCCTGCCTTTTTTTACAAGATAACTTGCGACGCTTTCGCCGAAACCGCCGCGCTCGACGTTTTCCTCCATAGTTAATACGGCGCAATCGCCTAAGGAACAGAGGAATGCTTCGTCAAGCGGTTTAACGAAGGTTACGTCTACCACTTCCACGTTGTCGTCGGCAACGCTTAGCGCGACTTGCTGCATACGACTTCCCACAGCTAGAATACAAAGTTTGGCGTTATCGACGATTTTAACTACGTTCCACTTATTAAGGTAATCGCGTTTGTCGTCGAGAAGCGTCCTTGCGTATCTAATTGCGACGGGACAATGAGCGTCTGCCGCAGACAAAATCATTTGAGACAATTCGCTGTACGTAGACGGAGTTAAAAGCTTTAAATTCGGTATTTGCGAAAGATACGATATGTCGAATAACCCCTGATGAGTTTTTCCGTCCGAGCCGACGAACCCTGCTCTGTCAATAAGGAAAACAACGGGTAAATTTTGCAATGCGACGTCGTGCAATATCTGATCGAAACTACGTTGCAAGAATGTAGAATATATTGCGACAAACGGCAGAACTCCGCCTTTTGCCAAACCTGCGGCAAACGTGACGGCATGTTCTTCCGCAATGCCGACGTCGAAAAAACGGTTGGAAAATTTACTTTTAAATTCGTCAAGCCCCGTAGCTTTTGACATGGCGGCGCATACCGCGACAACGTTACCGTTGCTTTCGGCAAGTTTACACAGCGTATCGCCTACTACGGTAGCGCTGTCAAGCGCATCGCAATCGGCTGTCGCGCTGCCCTTAACGGAATGAAAACTTTCGGGATCTTTTTCGGCGGGTAAGAATCCTTTTCCTTTTTTGGTAACGATATGCAATACGGTAGGTTTGCAAACGTTATTCTTTATCTTCGTCAGATAATACACCAAATCTTTAATTTCGTTACCGTCTATTATCCCTATATATTTGAGATCGAACATATCGAAATAACTGTTGCGAACGAATTTTAATTTTGCGCGCCGTTTGCACCAGCGCATAAATTTATAGAGAGAACCGCCTATAAGGGGGATTTTCAGTAATCTCTTTTTCAACTTCTCTTTGTTGCTGTCATACTTTCCCACGCGAAGTTTGGACATGTTAAGAGTCGCCGAACCGACGTTGTCGCTTATCGACATATTGTTGTCGTTCAGTATTATAAGCATATTCGTATCCTTAACGTTGTTCAACGCTTCGTACGTTAAACCGCACGTCATCGAACCGTCGCCTACTACCGCAACCACCTTACCGTCGCCGCCGACGTTGTCGCGCGCCTTAGCCAGACCCAATGCGGCGGAAATAGCCGTACCCGCATGTCCCGTATCAAAGGAATCGGACGCGCTTTCTTCGCAAGAAGGAAAACCTGATATACCGTCTTTTTGCCGTAACGAAGAAAAATTCTCACCCCGTCGGGTAAGAATTTTATGAACGTAGCTTTGATGACCGACATCCCAAACAATCTTGTCGGATTCGTCAAAAACATAATGCAAAGCTACGGTAAGTTCCACAACGCCCAAATTACTCGCGAGATGTCCTCCCGTTACAGAAACTTCGTCGATCAGTTTCGCACGGATATCTTCGCATAATTGCGGAAGTTGCTTGACGCTTAACTTTTTTAAATCGGTAATGTTGTTGATTTTTTCCAGCACGTTAGCCTTCTTTACGGAAAATACTTAAAAACTTTGCAACGCCGAATATAATTTTGTTGCTTTTATTTACAGCCAGAGCTTTACCTACCGCTTTCAGCGTGATTGTTGCGGTAGAAACGACCGCAGAAATTCCTACTTTAACGAAAAAAGCGCCGATGCCGCTAAGTTCGCCTACAAAGCTGTTAGTCAAACTGACAAAAATTGCCGCCGCGCAAATACCGGAAACTATACCGCATATATCGCCGACAATATCGCAACAGACAGAAGAAACAACGTGGCTATTTTTGGAAAGTCGAACTGCGGTTTTTGCTCCCTTTACCTTACGCGACGCCATTGCCAAAAACGGTTCGACGTCGCAAGCAGTAGCAGCCGTACCTATCATATCGAACACGACGCCTAGCGCCAAAATGACGCAGGTAAGTATAGACGCTATCCACCATTGTGCGCCGGATAAAACAAGCTCTGAACCGGCATTAACCGCAAAAGACAAAAAAAGAGTTATCGCCATTGCCTTTAAAGGCCACAAATTACGTTTTTTCTTTTTTTTGTCGCTCTTGTCTTTATCCCGTTTTTTTTCTGAATCTACGGAAATTTTAGACGTTTCGTCGCTATTGTTCTGTTCCTGTAACGGAACGGGATCGGAATTTTTCATACTGCTCCACTGTATTTTGTTCGCCGTCTAGGCGACGGATTGCCGATTGAATCTAAAATAAAAAGGTGGTGACTTGTCAAATAAACCTTACGGCATAGGTTCAGTAGGATTTCCCAAGCAAAAACTTCCCGTCGCCGAAGAAGTAGTTTCCTTTTAATTTCGCTTACAAGACGTCGCCGTTCCTGTAACTGAATCGCCACTAAGTCCGTACTATAATCTCTGACAAGTCTCAATGACAGTCTAGAAGATTTCCTTTGCAGTAACGTCGTATTTTAGTTTCTTTTGCAAAATTCATTTCGTAAAGCAATCGCATTTTACTGTCGGCCAACAAGCAAAAGGCGTTCATTACTCCCAAAATTTCACTCAAAACAAGCTACACTGTACACAGCTTTTTATTCACCGCATAGCAGGTTTAATCTCAGAGAGTAGTCGAACTCTGCCGACCACCCCGTAGAGTCTCCACGAATACTGGGAGTATAGCGCATGCCATTGCGCTTTACCCACTATTCTTAACTTCCAGCACCAACCCCCGTTTGGGCAACGAAAGCCAGCACAAGAAACTTCATCGATATGCTCGTCGGCGGTCTTTTAGGCCCGCCTTCAATACGTCGATTACTGACTAGAATACTGCACCACCAGTTTTATTTAGTTTTCGGACGTAAACGTCCGAATATATTATAACACATTTGCCGATAATTTGCAAATTTATAAATATCGCCCATATCAAAATTTTCGCGACAAATTTTTATCGGCGATTTCCTTTATAAAGGTCAACTCGTAAGGCAAACCGTCGCAAAGCGTCTTTATTTCGGAAGTAAGCTCGGACGCGTAATCGCGCAATTCACGCTCGCTCATCACGTCAAGAAACGATTTTTCGCATTTCGAAGCGTCGAGCATATCGTCCTCGATTTGATAGCATATTCCAAGCTTCGTCGCAATCCGATCGAAAACCTGCGTTTCTTCCGAAGTAGCTCCGCCGCACAAAGCTCCGCATACGATCGCGGCGCGAATCAAATCGCCCGTCTTATGCAATGCTACCGAATTAGCGTCTTCTACCGTTTTAGTTTCGGTAAACAGATCCAAAGACTGCCCGTGCACCATACCGCGAATACCGCTCATTTCAAATAAGAATTTACAGGCGGCTACGTAATTTTTGTTGTTTAAAGGACCGTCAAAAACAATTTCCGAAGCAAGATTCAACAATGCGTCGAAGGGAAATACCCACACTATGCTTATTACGGTG
>JAMPAB010000011.1 GCA_023667435.1 Corallococcus sp.
TGTCTTTTACATAGTAACGCTGCCTGTTTGGTTGATCGTGTGGGGAGTTCGAGCTGTTAAGAGGAAAAACAACGAACAAGATACCGAGTGACAAAACCGACGACGTACTCGAAGATCAGAAAGACAAACATCACTCACGCAAGTGACGAAACGCTCACCGTTTCTGAGGAGCAGCGCAAAAAACGTCACTTTACGGCAGGGCGCGCGCCGAGAGAAGTCGCGCCAAATATTCTACGGAGGCATTATGAAAACAAAAGAAACTAAAAAGCAAACAAAGCAATCCGCGAAAACATCTACCGCAGTAAAATCCGCCGCTAAGAAACCCGCGCAAAAGGCAAAAAAGCAAAAACAACAAGGCAAAAAACAAGGAGAGGGCGCAAAGCCCTCTCACCCGAAAGGGGAACCGCAAAAATCAAGCGTCGGCGAAATACATCGCGGTAACACAAAATACATAGATACTGAACCGAAACCGCAACGTAATTATGCGGTTGTGAAAGAAAAAGACGGCAAAGTTACCGTTGCTAAAGTCAAAACAATAAAACAGTTCGACGAAAACGGTAAAAATGCCGACCCGCATTTACAGGAAATAAATCACGAAAAATACGGATTGAAAAATCGTTCAGGGGTAGACCACGAAACTTTTAGTAACAACCGAATTACTAATCAGCCGTTAAGTTTGGAAGATAAAGAAGTTTTTCCCGAAGATAAACCGCGAGCAAAATTAAGTAGCCACGATACGCATAGGGTTATAAAGCACGTCAATGAAAAAGGCAGAAAAAAGAAGTGACAAACGCTACTTCTTTGAAAATTTGCGAGGTCGGAGCATTCATTAGAACGCCGACACTAATCTGTAAGATTAGGTTCGCTTCCTTGAAAAGTAACGTCCGTGGCCGTACGCCCTGTTGAGGACAACAGCCCTGCTTAATAAAAGCGACCCGTTACTTTTCATACATTATACACAATACAAAGAACGTTGTCAATTGGTTTTACGCGTTTTAAAAAGTTAAAAGGAGTGAATTAAATGATACGACTAATTTACGGAATACCGGGCGCGGGAAAGACCGCGTTAATGGTAGCTTTGGGTATCGAGAATATGTACGGCGAAAATGCGATTTCCGCATTGGATAAAGCCAACGCAGAGGTCCTTATGCTTAACGAGCAGGGGCACAGCGTAACGCCGCCCAAAAGCGACCATTTGGTGTACTGCGCGAAAGTTACTATCGACGTTACAAATCCGGATTTCGGTCACCGCCGCAGTCTGTATTTGGACGCCAACCGTTTGGGTATTGCCGCAGACGGTTTTGTACCTCAATACGTTTACAGGGGCAGCACGCTGTGTATCGACGAACTGCCCGAAGCGGCGGATTCTCGAAACTGGGGACAGTTTGCCGAAGGAATGTGCCGTTACTGGGCGAAACATCGCAAGCATAGCCTGACCGTCTACGCAACCTGTCAGGACGTCGAACAAGTAGAAAAACGCATACGTCTGCTTGCTTCGATTACGCAGGTCCGCGAAATAGAATTTGTATACGACAAGTTCGACGAAGTAACTACTACCGTTTGGAGATTAAACAACTGGCATTGTTATGAAGACTGGTTGCGCGGAGCAGAGCCTACCGAAGAAACGTACGTTTACAAAGGGGACATACGCGAAGCTTACGACACGTTTGAAGGCGAAGAAGATTTCTACATAGGTTTGGAAAACGCGGATTTCTCCTGCGAATATTCGGGGTATTCCGACTTTACGCCGCAAGGTATAAAACGATATGCCGTCAACAATCCGATAGCTAAGAAAAACAAGGAGTAGAACATTATGAACGATTACAAGGAAATGGACCAACTCGTCTTCGAGTTCGGCAAAGATACGCAGCACTTTGCGCAAAATTACGCAGGGACAATGCCTTCTGCAATCAAATCTCAGCTGCAAGACCTTATGTTTACCGGTTTTGCAAAAGAGATAGACGCTATAACGGAGCGCGAACAGTTGGAAATAAAGTACAAAAAGAAATTTTACGACAAGCTGTTGCGCGCCAAAATGAAATTATCCAAACTAGACAGGGCCGACGCCTGGTTCGATAAAGTCTTTCAAAAATATTTCAATCGCGGAATACTGGAACATTTGCTCGTTTACGGAGTAAGGTTTTTGTACAAGAAAGACTTGTTTGTTCCGAAACGTTTGTTTGCGCAAATAAATAATGACGAACTGCTGGCGCAATTTACTGCGGCAGCTTGTGAGTATTTAGGTTGGACAAACTCAAACGAACTCGTAGAACAAACGACAACCGACGAAACGGAACCTGCCGAAGAGCAATTTGAAAATGACGAAAATTCCGACCGGGACGCAGAAACGGCGCAATCTGAACCGACAACAGACGTTACCGTTTACGAGCCGAAAGAAGTGCAGTCGATTGAGCAGCAAGCGCAACCGATAGTAACATTAGAACGTACGGTAACTCGTGAAGTAATGACTGCAACGCAGGGAGGAACGATACCGACAACGGAAACCGATACGGAAAACGGAACGGTCTGCGCCGAAGAACCGACAACCCCTCTTCAAAGCTCAGAAGAATCTTCTCCGCACCGTTTTCATCGTCCGGGAGGAAAACGTGCGGGAAAAGTTTAAAAATTCAGAACAGGCGAACAGCAGAACAGTCCGCAATGCGTAGTCTGCGGACTGCTGCTGCGACTGCTGAATTTTTTGCGCGCAGTACAAGTCGGAAAATGCCGACCATATAACGCCCCCTAAGACTAGGGGGCTACGGGGGTTCAAGCTGTGTTTACTTTTGTAAAACAAAGTAAAATTGCAAAAATTTGCAAGTGTCAAAGCAAGTGTCAGCTGTCTTGCCATTTTAATAAATTTAGTGTTTAAAGCCTGTAAAATGCCCTATTTTCGACGTTTTGATTTCACCCTGTGGTCGTTCAAGTCCAGTCACTCAGACCAGACAAGAATTACACGAACCACGAACAAAATGCGGTTCGTGTTTTCTTTTGCCGAGAGTTTTGGGGCGTGTCATTTGACCTAAATATTGCAAATGAGTAGAAAAAGCCTTCAAAATCGCCAAATTAAGGCTAAAATGTTCAAGCACATTCCGATGTACTCTTTGCCTCACATTTGGGAATCTGCGGACACGAATAACTGAATTTTTCTTTTCCAATCAAAGAAAGGTAAACTAGTATATGCGTCAAAATCTCAACGTAAAAACGTGCGCCAAATATATTTTTAGACGTATGTTTTTACGTAGAAAATTTAAGGTTTTCCAAACATAAAAAACGGCGGAGTTTGCGCAAGGCACTCTGCCGTTTTGATTATTGTTTATATGCTGTTGTTTATGCCTAGAATTGAAATGAAATTTTGGTCTTTGCGGAATACGCGTATAACGTCTATTGCGTCGGTAACGTCGTAAATTACTATGTATACGTTATGTACGATTAAGTATCTCAACGCGGTTGTTCTTTCTACAAACTTTTGCAACGCCGCGCCCATATTGGGAAATTGCGCAAGTTTTTCTATTCCGTCATAGATGTACTCTACTTGGTTACGCGCTATTTGTTCCCCGTCCTTTTGGACGTAACGGTATATGCCGAGTATATCGCTGTGAGCTTCGGGAGTAAGCCGTATTTCCATAGTTTACCCCAGCACTGCCTTTTTGCTGTCTGCAAGGCTAATATACCCTTGCGTTTCGGCAGACTTTACGCCGCGTTCTATTTCGTTAAATAACTTTTGCTCCGCAAGCACTTTTTGCGGTACTTTTAGTTCGAAGGGCAAACCGCCTTGCAATTCCACTTGTTTATAAAACAATTTAATTGCGTCGGCAGACGTAAGTCCCAATTGCGCGAATATGCTTTCTGCGCTGTTTTTTAGATCCGTCTCTATACGCGTATGCAACGTAGAAGTTTTTGCCATGATGCTGCCTCCCATTATATTATATGAAAATTGTATCACAAATAAATAGTTAAGTCAATATTATTAGGCGGTTTGTATCACACAACTATATTAGGTTGAATTGACGAAAATCAGACAATTATTATGCATATTGACTTTTAGGTTCATCTTATGTATAATGTTGGCGTTAGCCGTTTTAATAAATAGGTATGGGACAAAATAAGCCATGAACGAGAACGATATCAAAATCTATACACTACCGCATTGGTCTATTGTTTTACTGACGATAATTTACGCTTTTTGCATTGTCGCCTGCGGAATAATTTGCGTTGTATTTTTCAGCGGATTTTGGTGGTTCATATTTTTAATAGTTCTTATGAGTATTATTGGAATAATAATAATAAAAAAGGGCTATTTTAAACCAATGTCAATCAACTCACAAAGAGTAAAACGAGAACAGTATGAATATTTGTGGGAAGAAATCAGAATAACAGTTTGCCAAGCAGGCACTAACGGTTTTAGAATTCTTATTGGCACGGAATATGCAACCGATAAAGAAATTATTCAAGCTACATACAAAAGGCATTTTTACACTTTTTTAAAGAAAGAAAGTCTTGACGTTATTTTGAGATTTGCAAAGCACAAAATCAAAATTGTCACCGGCGGCGGCGAAGAAATACCTTCAATGGGATGGCAGCACAGAAAGCTCAAAAAAATAATAGATGATTTTAACGCTGCTATCAATTAAATTATTCACTTCAAAACGTCATTAATACAACGCAAGTTAAAAAGTTCAATTTACGTTGTCGTTTTACAACCGCCATACTTGCAGGACTTGTTACCTTGATAGGACAGTATATTTCTGAGTTACCGGAATTGAAAGAAAAGATGAAAATAGGATTCGGGGGATAGAATAAATGGAAATATTTATAGTGGGCTGCGCAACGATAATTATATTTGCTTTGGGCACTTTTGTAATGATGATACGTCCAATGGATATCTATTTGAATTACAGTATGAAAAAGAAAATAAAAACTAAAAAGATACCATTGTATTTCCCAAGTGATAGAGCGAATGAATCATTATATGGACCATCGTTAGAAAATCCAAATGAAGGCACATATTTACCCGCGTTCATTTCCAGTCTTGTAACATATATATTGGCAATAGTTTTACTGGTATTACATATATCTTTATATTTCGCATTAAAAGATGAACTTATTACAAATGTAATGACGACAATAATCTTTGTAGTAATGTTGTCAAATGCAGTAGTATGTCTAATATTACGAGAGCGTTATAAAAAGATATATTTTAAGCACAAGGACGAATATATCGATAAAATCATTGCAATAAAGTCACAACAAAACAATCAATGCGATGGCAGCACAGAAAGCTCAAAAAAATAATAGATGATTTTAACGCCGCTATCAATTAAATTATTCAATTCAAAACGTCGTTAATACAATGTAAATTAAAAAGTTCGATTTACGTTGCCGTTAGCATATCAGACAAGAACTACGCGAACCGCAAACAAAATGCGGCTCGTGTTTTCTTATATGATAATTTTTTTCGTCTGCTTTGCTACGCGGCAACAAGCGCTTCGATTATATGCCGCAACGGGGCTTCTTTAACGTTTGACAAAACAAACAAATTACCGACGTCACTACGTCAACAAAACGTCTGCAAAAACGTCGGCAGAACTAATCTGCCGACGTTGTGCGGTTTGACAAAATTATTTCGTCATATATCCGCAGTCTATAACAAGTTCCGTTCCCGTTACCGTTCGCGCTTCGTCGCTTGCCAAATACAAAACTCCGTTAGCGATATCCGACGGGTCGCTGGTATGCGGCGCAAGCGGAGACATTTCCGCCGCCCTGTCCCACAGCGCAGGCGTTGCGTTATAAACGGTTTTTAACATTTCCGTCATAATTCCGCCGGGATGAATCGTGTTGCACCTGATGCCTTTGGGCGCCAACTGGAACGCTATGTGTTTAGTTAACGCTCTTGTCGCGCCTTTCGATGCGGAATAAGCTGCGTCTCCGCCGTCTGCATCGCCCGAAGTCAAGCCGCCTATCGAGTCGATATTGACTATCGAACCGCCGCCTGCCTTTTCCATTTCCGCTGCGGCGTATTTGGCGCTTAACATAACGCTTAGGCAGTTTACTTTAAACACGTTTACAAACTGATCTGCGCCGACGTCCAAAACGTTCTTCATACTCATAATTGCCGCATTGTTGACAATTATATTAAGCTTACCGAACTTTTTAACTGAGACGGCCACGACGTTTTTCCAGTCTTCTTCTTTCGAAACGTCCTGTCCTACGGGCATCACTTTGTCGCCGTACGCGGACATTGCTTTTTTCAACTTTTCTTCGTTGATATCCGTAGCTACAACGCGCGCGCCTTCTTCGACGAATCTTTTAACAACGGCTTCGCCCAGTCCCTGCGCCGCTCCCGTTACGATTGCAACTTTGTTTTCCAACCTCATAATTATACCCTCCGATTTTATTACGCAAAACGTTTGCACAACTATACGCAGCGTTAAATTTATAATATCAACGTTAAAATCCGTTGTCAATACGTTTGCCAAAATTTTACAAAGATTTCCAACTGTTTTTGCGGTTATTTATTCTCCTTTTTGAACTGCGCGTACGCGCCGCCGATAACGTTCCGTAAGTCGCTTGTCGAAATTTTTCCGCTTACTGTTCGCCTCCTAAAAAATACGCCCGAGTCGGTGTATACCGAAACTCGGGCGCGGACAGACCGTTAAAATTATTTCATTCCGTTTTCCTTGCGCGAATGCATTATAGAAGCTATCGTTTGCAGCAGTACGGGAATATCGACGGGTTTTGTTAAGTGAGCGTCCATACCGTATTCCATCGAAAGCTTCTTGTCGCTTTCGAAAGCGTTTGCCGACAGCGCTATTATAGGTATCTGCGCAATCATTTTGTCGGGCAATTCTCTTATAAGTTTTGTTGCTGTACGACCGTCCATAGTGGGCATCTGCACGTCCATAACAATTAACGCGTATTCCTCGTCGGAAGCCGCAGCCATCTTGTCTACCGCGAAATTGCCGTCCATAGCCGTGTCGGTAGCGAAACCGAGATCTTCCAAGATTTCCGTTTCGATTTCCAAATTGATTTCGTTGTCGTCCACGACGAGAATCTTCTTACCGCGAAGCATTTCCACAAGGTCGTCGGTTGTTTCCGTAAGAGAAACGGGAGAGCTTTGAACGCACAGATTGAGAGTGACGATAAATTTGCTTCCCTCGTCCAAAACGCTGCGCGCTACGATTTTTCCGTCCATTGCGTCTACGTACTTTTTAGCAATGGTAAGTCCCAAACCCGTACCGAATTCGCCGCTGTCGGTAGTGTTGCGAATACGTTCGAACGGCTCGAAAATATGCGCCAAATTCTCCTCGTCCATTCCTATGCCGTTGTCCTCGACGCTTATTTCGTATACGGAATATCCGTTGGGCAGTTCCTGAATTTCGTTGGCGACTATTTCCACCTTTCCGCCGTTTTCGGTATATTTGACGGCATTGTTTACGATATGATTTACGACGTGTTCCACTTTTTCGGCGTCGCACATAACCTGCGTATGATTGAGTTTGCTAACGTCCAAAGACAAGTCTATTTCTTTTTCCTTAGCAAGCTTGTTCTGCTCGTTATATACGGAAGTCAAAATCGAACTCAGATCGCTTTCCGCTTCGTTTATTTCTATTTCGCTCGATTCGATACTTGACGCTTCGAGAACCTTTTCGATAAGACTGAGCAGTTGCTTTGCCGATACGTCTATCTTATCCAAATAGGAAGCGGCGTTTTCGTCGGCGGAATGTTTTGCAAGAGCGGTATATCCGAAAATTGCATTAAGAGGCGTTCTCATATCGTGCGACATATTGGATAAGAACGTGTTCTTTGCAATATTTGCCAGTCTTGCGTTAGACAGCGCTTCCTCCAACACTTGCGTTTGTTTCATATCGCGCTTGATTTCTTCTTCGATATTGCGCGCGCCCCAAACAACCTGCGAAATATGATTGTCGCTGCCTACGTTTACTATACGCAGCTGCATATGAACTATCGCGTCGTCCTCGATAATGCGATAGTTGATAAAGTACGTTTTGCTTTCGGAAAGCTTACGGCGCATAAAGCTGATGTCCGTTTCCTTTGCTACTACTTCGCGGTCTTCGGGATGAACCTGCGTACGTATAAATCTGCTGACGTAAGCGCGGTATTCGCGCGGTTGATACATCTTTTCGAATTCGCTTTCCGAGTGATCGCTTACGCGGTACGGCAATACCTTGTTCGCGTCGAGATCGATATACAAAATCGTATCGTAGTTGACGCTGAGACCTTCTATAACTTCCAATCTGCGCAGATGTTCTTGGTTTACAAGTCTGCGTTCGCGGTTGTACTTGTCGATAAGATTTTGAATCTTGCGTTCCTTTTCGCTGAGCATTTCGGCGGCTTCGTCCAAACGGCGGTTCTTTTCATCCGAGACGTCGCTTATAAACACATAGTATACGTCGCCCACGTTGTCGCTGTGAATATAATGTCCGTAATCCTCTACCCAACGCACAACTCCGTCTTTGCGGCGAATACGGTATTCGACGTAATCGGTATTGTCGAAGTTTTCCGCAATTTGTCTTTTTATGCTGAACTCGACGGAAGCTAAATCTTTGGGATGAACTACTCCCTTGAAAGAGTTGCCCGTAAGCTCGCGGAATTCCTTTAACGTTTTACAGCAGAAAATCTTTAGAAGCGCGGGATTGGCGTAAAGTATATCCTCGTTTCCGTCGGCGCGGTAAATAAGGAATCCGCCGGGAATCTCGTCCATAAACTTTATGACTTCGAGAATCGTGCTGTTCTGCTTGTTGTCGGAAGTTTGATGTTCGAGCAGTTCGTTTCCGTCAAAGTTTGCTTCGCCCAAATAATTGAGCACGTTTTCAATAATATTCCCTTTTACCTTTCGTCCCGCCATAAATACGGAAACCCCCATTCTTTATTAGAAAAATTGTAATATAAATATATCATTGTTGTCAATACCTATTTGTCGAAAATTTGCAACGATTTTTTCGCATTTAAATTTCGACGCGATTTTGACCGAATTTGACGCAGTTGCATTGTAATAAGACAAATAGCGTAAACTAGTAGCGAGAGGTGTTATATGCGTAAACTGATAGAAAAAGTTGTGCTGATAGTTCAGATATGTATAACTATGGTGTTCGCTATCACGACGATTCTCAATTTAACAGACGTTTTTCCCGACGGAACAGACGCTGCGGTAATACAAAGCAACCGCGTGCTGACGTCCCTTATTTATATGCTGTTTATTTTATACGTGGGTTTGTCGGCTTATATGATTTACGTCAACTTTTCCGAAAGAGAAATTCTGAAAAAAGTGCTGCTCTTCTGCGACAGCGAAAGCGCGACGCATACAAACGTTAAAGTTATAAACAAAATAGTCTTCGACTGCGCCCGAAAAAGCGAGGGCATTGCCGTGCGTAAAATAAAAATCCGCGCCGACGACAAACAGGGTTTTGCAATTACTCTCAAAGTTAACGTAAACGCCGACAGTCTGTCGGAAACGATCGATACGTTCCGCTGTATGCTGTACGACAGTTTCGTAAATATTTTGGGATTGAAATTCAACTCCATCAATTTCGAAGTGAACAAACTTAACACGCGATACGCGCCCGACGCCTACACGGCGGAAGAAAAAGCGAAGCAGTTGGGCAACCAACGCGAACTGACGACGGAAATATACAACGAACCGCTCGATAACGACATAGAATTAGACGAATTGTTAAAAGCGGACGAACCTCATAGCAATCAAAAAGACGAACGGGAATAACGTTCGTCTTTTGATATTATTTCAATGGTAATAATTAAGTTTTATCTTGTCGCGCTGCGGAAATATTGCAGGTAGAGCCGTATGCGACAACGGACGTTTGCCGCAGCAACGCTCATATTAAAGCTTCGGAAACCGCGCTTGCAAACGGCGTTTACCCGTTGCCGCGCTTCGATTTGAAATATTCCGTCAAAAGCGCGGAACATTCTTTCTCCGACACTCCTCCGCATATGTTGACTTCGTGATTTAAAGTACGCCCTATCATTTCGGAAAGATGAATACATCCGTTGCCGCTAAGATCGTACGCGCCGAAATACACGTTGGCAATACGCGCGTTGTAACACGCGCCCAAACACATTACGCAGGGCTCGAGCGTGACGTACAAATCGCATCCGTTAAGACGCCAGTCTCCCAGCTTTTTACAGGCGCGGCGTATAGCGACAAGCTCTGCATGCTCGACGGCGTTTTTGCTTTTGTTCCTTGTGTTGCGCGCCTTTGCAATTATTTCGCCGTTTTTTACCACTACCGCGCCGATAGGCACTTCGTCGAGTCGCGCCGACATTCGCGCCTGTTTGAGCGCTTCGAGCATAAACCGTTCGTCTGTCATAGCTTTACTCTTCTGTTTATTTCGCGCATCATTTTAGCGTCGACCTTCAACACCTTTCTGTCGTAAGTATACAATCCGTTTACTTCGTCTTCCACGTCCGATACTTGCGTATAAACGGTTGCGGAAAGACCTTTGTCTATCCATGCGATTACGTCCCGTTCGTAAAGTCGGTATAAACCGTCGTTAAAGTCCTTTGCGGTGTCGAACTTCTTATAACTGAACGTATGGTCGGGATTGAAGCTGTGTTGCGCGTCTTTGTAGCTGTATCCGCCGAACTCCGTTAAACATACCGCGCGGTTTTTATCCTTTTTTAAACGCACTTTTTTAAAGTATACGTGCATACTGTTGATATCTCCGCCGCCCTGATCGTGCCAACCGCTTGCGTGGTCTACGGTACGGGTAGGGTCAATGTCTTTTGTAAGCTGCGCTATTTTATTTGCGTCGAATTGTCCCCACGCTTCGTTGAAAGGCACCCACATAGCTATGCTTACGCAATTATAAAGCTGATCGAGCATTTCTGTGTATTCCGCAACGTACGTATCGCGGCTGACTTCGCTCTTGCGCGAAAACATTCCGTAATGACTGTCCTTGATTTTGTTCATTCCGATATTAGGCAAAATCAACGTGACGGATTTGTGCTGTTTCGTTCCTCCGCTGGGCATATCCTGCCAAACAAGCATTCCCAACCTGTCGCAATGATAGTACCAGCGCATAGGTTCCACTTTGATATGCTTACGCAGCATATTAAAGCCTAAGTCTTTCATCGCCTTTATGTCGAACTGCAACGCTTCGTCGCTGGGCGCGGTATAAAGTCCGTCGCTGTAATACCCCTGATCCAGCAGTCCGTTGTGAAAGTACGGTTCGTTGTTTAGCATCAAGCGGTAATATTTGCCCGCTTTTTCGCAGGAAAACTTGCGCATGCCGAAGTAGCTTTCGACGGTGTCGCGTCGGGAAATAATTTTAAGATTGTAAAGGAACGGGTCTTCGGGCGACCACAGTTTAAAAATATCATGCGGAAAATGCAGTTTTACCGCGCCTTTTCCGTCGCCTTTCATTATCTCTTTGTTTCCGTCGTACACTATCACCGTTACGGGTTCGTCGAAATTCGTTTCCGACTCGACGGTTACCGTCGCGTTGTCGATATCGGGCGTAATACGGATAGACTGAATATACTGCGACGGAACGCTTTCCAACCATACCGTCTGCCATATTCCGCTTTGCGGCGTGTACCACATTCCTTTGCGGTGAGTGGACTGCTTGCCGTTGGCGTAATACGCCGTGTCGGTAAAATCTCTAACGCGTACGATCAATTCGTTGTTTTCGCCGAGCGCTTCGGTAACGTCTGCGGTAAAAGCGTTGTAACCGCCTTCGTGATGACAAACGTTGACGCCGTTGACGAACACGTCGCAAATGCAGTCTACCGCGCCGAAATTAAGCAAAACTATATCTTTAACGAAGTTCTTCGGCAAAGAAAACTCCGTGCGGTAAAACAAATATTCTTTCGGCTTTAGCTGACGGTTCACCCCCGACAGAACGGATTCGGGTGAAAACGGTACGAGTATTTTTCCGTCGTAAGCGGCGGGAATTTTGTCGGAATCGGTAATGGCGTAATCCCAGTAACCGTTGAGATTGACGTAACTTTTGCGTACGAACTGCGGACGGGGATATTCCTGCAAAGGTTTGTCTGTGATCTGTTCTCCCCAAACGGTAGTTAACTGTTGTAACGGCATATTGAATTTTTCTCCTTTTACCGTAATATTGTAGCACAAACCGAACTTAAAGTAAACAGGCAAACGCGCAATGCGTTTATTTTATTACTCTGTAAAATTGTACGTCAGATACGGATGCACATTGCGCCGACCGTTATTTCAATCGGTGATAATACTAGACTTATTTGAAGAAATTCCGAAAAATAACGTCGCGATCAAAAACATAGAAGCGCGCCGACGCTTATAAAAAGCGCGGCGCGCAACCTATGGAAAAATACGAAAAGCATTATTTTTTAGCAGTTGTTTTCTTTGCGGGCGACTTGCCTTCTCCGCCTTCGTGCGTCAAAGAACCGATACCTATTCTCTCCTTAGTTTCCTTGTTGAAAAGAATAATTCCGTTGCCGACCGTTTCGAAAGTAACTTCCTGATTTATGGCGTAGTCTACTCCGCCGAAAACAACGGACGTAAGAATTTCTTCGCCGACGGAGAGTTTAACCGTCGTTTCCATACCTGCGGGCAGGTTGGCGTAAATGGTCGCCTTGATATCGCCTTGTTCCAAACGCAGGAATTCGGGACGAACGCCCACTACTACGTCGAGTTCGCCTTCGGCGTTCAATTCGTCGCATTCGAACAGGAATTTTTCGCCCAATGCCTCTATCTTGGCTTTGTTGCCTTTTATTACCGCTTTGCCTTGAATGAAGTTCATCGTGGGGTTACCTACGAAGTCCGCAACAAACAGGTTGTTGGGCTTGTTGTACGTAACGAGCGGCGGATCGTACTGTTGCAGTAAACCCATACTCATCAGGCAAACTTTCGTAGCAAGCGTCATAGCTTCCAACTGGTCGTGAGTAACGTAAACGAAAGTGGAATCCGTTTCGGAATGCAGACGTTTAAGTTCCGTTCTCATTTCCATACGCAATTTTGCGTCGAGGTTGCTTAACGGTTCGTCCATGAACAATACTTTGGGACTTGTTGCCAACGTTCTCGCTATCGCTACGCGCTGCTGCTGTCCGCCCGACAGTTCGGCGGGATATCTGTGCATAAAGATACCGATTTTAAGTATACGCGCTACGCGTCTTACTTCGAGATCCATTTCTTCTTTCGACAGTTTGCGAACGCTCTTTACGACTTCGCCGTCCTTTACGTATTCGAAACTGTCGTTCAGTTCCGCGCCGTCCTTTGCCGCAGCTTCCTTCGCCGCAGCTATGACTTTGTTCTGTTCCTCTATTGCGGCGGAAACAACGTCTTCGGGGTTAGTCGCCGCAGCAAGATTGTACGACATAAGTTTCTTGGCGGTATACTGCGAAATAGTATACTTGTCGATAAGCGCAAGTTGAAGCTTGTTCATTTCCGACTTGCTCTTAGCCTCTACCGCTTCATCGCACTCGCGCGTAATATCGACGATTTCCTGCCAGTTGCCGAGAATATCGATTATGCGTTGCGCAACGCGAGCGTCAAGAGCGATTTTCGGTTTTTCTTCCTTCATATTTTCCAAACCGAAATGAATGTTCTGATAAACGGTCATATGCGGCCACAAAGCGTAGTTTTGGAACAGGAAACCGATATTGCGCTTACCGGGAGCGACGTTGATACCTTTTTCGCTGTCAAACATTACGGTGTCGCCTATCGTTATGCGTCCTTCGGTGGGCGTTTCGAGACCCGCGATCATACGCAAAGTCGTAGTTTTACCGCAACCGGAAGGTCCCAATAACGTTACGAAACCGCGATCTTCTATTACCATATTGAGGTCTTCGACCGCAACGAATTTATCGAATTTTTTTGTTACGTGTTCTAATACAATTTTAGGCATTTCTATTAACCTCCTATTCCTTTATCAAGCGATGCGCCCGTAAGTTTGTTGATGATGAACTGGAACAACAAGATTGTTACGATGATAATCAGGTTGATACCGTTTGCAACGGGCGTTGCGCCGTGCAAACCGTTGTTCGTCCAGTCTTGCAATACTACCGTAAGTAACGATCCCGCCGGAGCAAGCAATACGAACAGCGACATTTCTCTCATACAGGATATAAACGGAAGCAAATAACCGCTCATAAAGCTTGATTTCTGAATGGGGAACAAAATACGCGTCATACGTTTTCCCCAGTTTGCATTCATCATAACCGCCGCTTCTTCGATTTCGCCCGAAACCTGCAACATCGCGTTCGTTCCCGTACGGGACGCAAACGGCAGGAATTTGACGCCGCCTACCAGCAGCAACAGTATAAAGCTGCCGCTGAGGAACGACACCGAGCTGGAAACGCTCAGATATATCGCGCCGAAACTCAACGCGGGGATAAGGTACGGGAAGAATGCCATATTGGATACCAACGTGGCAAGCTTGCTTCCGCGCTTGTGCGATACTGCGTAACCTACGAGTATACCGCACGTTCCCGCAATCATCGCCACGCACAGAGACAAACCGATGCTGTACCCGAACGATTTCCAAATCGTTCCGTTGTGAAGGATACCCACTTTGTCGCCGGTAACGCGTTCGGACAGCCTGTCCATCGTAGTCCAGTAGTACAACGTCCATTCGCCGTTAGGACAGAAGCTTTCGAGAGCGAACGATACCAACGGCATAATAGCCGTAAACACTACGACGATTATAATAAGCACCGCAAACACCCAGCGCCATACCTTGCCG
Source organism: Corallococcus sp. (assembly GCA_023667435.1). Lineage (GTDB taxonomy): Bacteria > Bacillota > Clostridia > Christensenellales > CAG-314 > Fimimonas. Next base: position 14,700 of record JAMPAB010000011.1, read on the forward strand.
AGCTTAACAAGCGACGCCTGACCGGATTTTCCGCTGACGGTCGTAAAGGATTTGCGTTTGCCCGTAAACCAGTTGTTCAACGTCAGTATCGCCACCGAGAACAGAAGAAGTATAATAGCTATAACGTAGCCTCTCCCTCGCGTACCGGGATCGCCTGCAACCGACCGCAGCTGCGTGGAAATCGTAGTAAATTTACCGTCTCTGTTCAAGAACGCGGGAACGGTATAACTGCTTATGCTGCTGGAGAATACCAACAATACGGTGGAAATGAGAGCTGGAGCCACGATAGGCAACGTGATTCTGCCCAAAATTTTTCCGCGACCCGCTTTGAGTACGGTCGCCGCTTCTTCGAGGTTGGCGTCCATATTGCGCAGAATACCGCCTATAAGTATGTACGCGAAGGGCGCGTAGTGAATACCCAAACACATTGCCGTAGGCAAAAAGCCGTACACCATCCACTGCGGAACGCATAGACCGTGCTCCGCGCCGCCCGTTATCATCTGCAGCATACCCACTTGTTTTGCGTCCGTCGTCAAGTTTGTGTTCTTGAAGAAATTTTCCCAGAACATTGCGATAGACCAACTGGGCATAACGTACGGAAATACGAATACTGTGGAAATAAACTTTTTGAAAGGCAAATTAGAGCGCGTAATAAACCACGCCGTTACTCCGCCGCCCACAACGGCGACAAGACAGGCGACGAGCGCCATTGCTATAGAGTTGCCTAACGGCTTCCAAAACGCATTTTTAGAATAATCGTGCGTTTTATTGAACAGTATGTTGCTCCAGTGCAATCCCGTAAATTTACCTAGCGGTAACTTATAGACCCTTGCTTCGTTTACCGTACTGATTCGAAACGAGTCGATCACGATTGTAAATAACGGAGCGACGACGGTGATTGTAAGAACAATCAGGAATACGATAGTAACGACGTTGGCAGGCTTACCGAAATAGGTCTTCAGATTGTTGCCTAACTTTTTTAATTTAAGATTTTTGTCGTTAATCATAAAATCTCCTTATAACTACATATAGGAGAGGCGTACACCTCCCCTATACGAGCTTACGATTTATTGTAGCTGTTAAAAACTTATTTGCTTGCCAACTTGGAAGCAACGAACGTTTTAACGTCATCGCCGTGTTCGGCAGTGTATTGACCGTTTTCTTGCAAAACTTTGTTTACGTCAAGTTCGTACGTAAAGTTAGCGCCGGAATCGGTGTTGGGAGCAACTTTAGCATTGGGAGAAGAATATCCAACGTCTTTCCAACCTGCTTTAAATCCGTCGGAAGTAAGGATATATCTTGCAAACAGGCAAGCGGTGTAAGGAAGTCTGGATGTTTTGGGAACGTTCAGATAAGTGTTGTACGTAAATCCGTTGTAGCCTTCAACGTCTCCGTCAACGCCCGAATAGAACAAATCTTCGTGCCAGTTCTCTCCGGAGTAACCCTTCGTTTTGTTAAGACCTACTACGAATACCGTTCCCGTCGTGTCTGTTTCGAGAGTTTCGCTGAGAACCTTAGAGTCGGAACCGTGTAAGGTCGTCAAAGCAGCGATATATTCCTGAATGAAGTAGTAACCGATATTTGCGCAACCTGTTTGAGCCGTGTAGTCGTTGCCCGTGTAGCTCTTGTAAGCAGCGGCAAGCTTCGTGCAAGCTTCGGGACTTGTCAACATAATCATGAACGCCATGTTGATGCCTTCGTTGTTGGGGTCTTGGATAGAAGAACCCTTAACCTTTTGAAGAGAAGCGCCTGTAACATTCGTCAACTGCCAAATGTTGGTAAGAGTAACGGTTGTGGCGGACTTTTTGTATGCAAACAGTTTGTCTGCGTACAAACCTACGAGAGGTTGCGTAGCAGCCGCATTTAACTGAATTTGATCGTCGTTTTTGGGAACGTAGTTATACAAATAACCTGTGTCTACCCACGTTTGAATGTTTTCGGCAATCTGAATCATCGTGAAGTCTGCATAGTAATTGTTGTTTGCAAGAGTCGAGTTGATAGCGTCGGATGCAACCTTGTCCTTAGAAGAGCTGAAATCGTTGTAATCGAACCAAGCATACTTTTCTTTGAACTTCGTCAGAACTTTGCCTACGCCGGACGTCGTAGCCTGCGCCGTAAACTTAAGACCTGCGGCTTTGAATTCCGCTTCCGCCGCAGCTTCCAATGCCGCCAAATCCATGTTGCTGGCAGCTTCAACGGCAGCTTTTACTTCTTCGGGGGTAGGATACTTCGTACAAGAAGCAAGCACTGCTACCACAGATACGATCATAACTACCGCAAGAACAACTGCAAATAATTTTCTTTTCATATTTTTTCTCCTTATAAATTTTATATTTGTACCGATTTTGTCGGTAGAAACCATATTGATTACGCTTTATTTGCGCTTCCCATAACGTTTACGAGCCTGTCGTAAACAAGGTCGGCAACCGCTTGCCGCGCAGGAGCGAGAAATTCGCTCGCGTCCCACTTGTCGGGTTTGAGAGCAAACAGCTTGCGCAGTTCGCCGAAATAGCATATCCGCAAATCGCTTGCCACGTTTATTTTGCATACGGCTTTTTTCGCAGCTTTGCGCAGCATTTGTTCGGGGATTCCTATCGCTTCGGGCAGTTTGCCGCCGTATTCGTTGAAAATATCCAGTCTTTCCTTAGGAATGGACGACGCTCCGTGAAGAACCAACGGAAAATCGGGAAGCAGTTTTTCTATCTCGTCTAATATATCGAAACGCAAAAACGGTTCCTGACCGGGTTGATACTTGTACGCTCCGTGACAGGTGCCTATGGAAATCGCCAAACTGTCTATTTGAGCGCGTGTTACAAATTCTGCTACGTCGGAAGGACGGGTAAACTGTCCGTACTTGCCTGCGACTTCGATATCTTCTTCCTTGCCGCTGACGACGCCCAGTTCGCTTTCCACCGCTACGCCGTACTTATGCGCGTAATCGGCTACTTCGCGGGATATTTTTACGTTGGTATCGAAATCGTACAGCGACGCGTCTATCATTACGGAAGTAAAACCGTTATCTACGCAGCGCTTGCACAAATCGACGCTTTTGCCGTGATCGAGATGAAGAGCTACGGGAATATCGCTATACTTTTCGGAGGCGGCTTTAAGCGCTTCCGTCACGTACGGGACGTCGTTTATCATTCGTCCGCTTACCGCTATTATAACGGGCGATTTTGCCTTAGACGCGCCCGTTAATACGCCTTCCATAATATCTACGCTGTCAACGTTAAACGCGCCTATCGCGTAACCTTCTTTGTACGCTTTGGCGAACATTTCTTTTGTCGATACAAGAGCCATTGTCGTATGTCCAACCTGATTTATTCGATGCCGCTTCTTTCCATTTGCTTGGAAAGAGTAGCGTAGGAAAGTTCCATAAACTGCTCGGCGTTCAACTTGCCCAAATACTTGCTCGTTGCGTTGCAGTAACTTTCCAGATTTATCCGTTTTACGTCGAAATGTTTGAGTCTTGCAAACACTTTATCGAAATCGACTATTCCTTCGCCCATTAAGTGGTGCTGATCGGGTTCGTTGCCTACAGGTCCCATATTGTCGTGGATATGCGTCGTTACCAACATATCTCCGTACTTTTCGAGGGGCAGTTCGTTAGGCGTATAACAGTTGGCGTGTCCCGAATCGAAACAGAATCCGATATTTTCGTCGGGCGCGAAACGCTGTAAAATATAATCGTTGTACCGCAGAAAACGCGTGTTTTCTATTGCGATTACAACGTTGTGCCTCTTTGCCGAGTTAAGCATTTTATCGAAATTGACAATGCCTTTTTCGTTCGGTTCGGGCGTGATGAGTTTACGCGTAAGATGCACAACCAAATTTTTTACTCCGCGTTCTCCGCACTCTCTGCAAGCTTCGTCGAATTGCTTTACGTATTGTTCGGCGCGCTCGTCATCGTACCAAAGAAATTCGGCATGAGTGGACGGGAAGTGACAGGTGTTTACCGCAAGTCCCAAAGACAACGCGGTATCGAACAAATCGAATCGTGTGCCGTCGGTAGCTTCATACTCGTCCCCCCACCAAAACATAGTCTCGTCAAAACCCGCTTTCTTAATTGCGGCAAGTCTTTCCTGCGGCGGAACGTCGTAAAAACCGAATCTGAAATTTTGACCTTTTTTCACAGTCGAAGTCATTATTTCTTCCCTAGTACAACCCTAATTCAAAAATTATCCACTTTGCCATAAAGTATACCCCCCCCCGTATAGTTTTGTCAATACCGATAGGCAAAAATAAAAAATACGATTGCTTGTTCGCAAATGCTTTCGTTCGGGGAGGGGTATACTTAGGAACGGCGTACTCCGAAAAGAACGACTTTACGGCGAACGGACCGTTAAGCATCCTCTGATTGCTGCTCGGCAAAAACTTTTTTCTTGACGAATAAATACCGACCTCGACGCAATACGTACCAACGGGTATGCCCGTTGAAAACGGGCGCTGACGTCTTTACGGCAAAATACGGTTGAAAAAGAATAAATTGTATGATACAATAAAAATACTTACGCGAGGAACGGAAAAAATGAGAATAAAAGCAAAATTCGAAAAAGTGAGCTACGGCGTTTACGCGGCAAACGGAGACAGGGAAACTTACGATAATATCAAATTACCCGTTCGCGCTACCAAATGCAGCGCGGGTTACGATTTCTTTGCTCCGAACGCGATAACTCTTCAACCGAACGAAACGGCTACGGTAGCGACCGGCATACGCGTTATTATGCCCGACGACGTTTGTCTGATGATTTTTCCGCGCAGCGGATTAGGATTTAAATACAGACTGAAGCTGAACAATACCGTAGGAATTATAGACGCCGATTACAGCAATTCGGACAACGAAGGGCACATATTCATACGAATGACCAACGAAAGCGACAAACCGCTTTTTATAGATAAAGGCGCCGCATTTGCGCAGGGCGTATTCGTAAATTATCTTATTACTTCAAACGACGCAACGGAAGAAGAAAGAAACGGAGGGTTAGGGTCTTCGGATAAAAAGCGGTAATATTTTGCGCTCGGGCGGCGAACGTAATTAAAACGAACTCGCTGCGATTTTACCGTTTACGGAATTTTCCGCCTGACGCTTCGGAAAAACCGCGCTCGCGGAAATTCAACGGAATATTAAAGGGACTGTCGCTACTTAATGCGGCAGTCCCTTTTTATACGGAATACGACGTTTACGAGTGTAAAAATTCGTACAGCTTTTCCGCTACGGGTTTGCTCATTCCCTTGACGGAAGCAATTTCCTCTACCGTAGCTTGCTTTAAGTTGTCCATAGATTTGAAATGACGGTGTAGCTCGATACGGCGTTTTTCGCCTATGCCGTCTACGTCCTGCAAAACGGACTTGATGCTGTTGCGGTTGTGCAGTTTGCGGAAATAAGTTATCGCAAACCTGTGCGACTCGTCGCGTATATTGATAAGCAGGTTGAGCGCGTAGCTGTTGCGCGGAAGGAAAACGGGCTCGCGCGAATTAAGCGTATAAACCAACTCCTCGCGTTTTGCCAAGGATACCAACTGAACGCTTACACCGCATTCTTCCATTGCCTGACGGGCGTAATCCAACTGTCCCAAACCGCCGTCGACTACGATTAAATCGGGCGTTTTGCCGAACACTCCGTCGTCCGCCTTCATACGCTCGAAACGGCGCGTCAACACTTCTTTCATACTGGCGAAGTCGTTGGCGCCCTCGACGGTTTTTATCCTGAATCGACGGTATTGCGAAGAATCCTTCTGTCCGTTGGTAAACACTACCATGCTTGCAACCTTGTCGACGCCCTGAACGTTGGATATATCGTAACATTCGACGCGTTTTGGCAAAACGGAAAGATGAAGAAGCTCCTTTAACTGCAATACCGCTCCGTGAGTCGTATTGAATTTTTTGTCGATGGCGGTTTGACTTTTGGTGAGATATTCCACCGCGTTGCGGTACGCCATATCGACAAGCTTTTTCTTGTCCTGCTTTTGCGGACAGAATATTTTCGTTTTCTCTCCCGTCTTGCGCGAAATAAGGTCGGACAGTTCCTCCCCGTCGGGCAGCGGCACGTTTGTGTACAGTTCGGAAGAAAGCTTAACAATATCGCAATATTCGGCAAGGAAGCTCGACAGCGTTTGCGCTTCGTCTATACCTGCGTCGGATACGGCGTTGTTTTCGGAAAACACAACCTTGCCTGCGCGTATCATCGTATGATTGACTACGCAGTTTTTTCCGTTGGACGCTACCGCAAACATATCGTAATCGACGAATTTATTAAGTACCGCAATGCGCTGCTGCGAAATCTTGTCGATAAGCTCTAAATGCCGTTTGCAGGCAAGCGCCTGCTCGTACTGCATTTGCTCGGAAGCTTGCATCATTTTGTTTGTAAGCGCGCTCCGCACTTCGCCGTCCTCTCCCGAAAGGAAAGCTACCGCGCGGTTAATTATCTTGCGGTAATCTTCCTTGCTTATCTTTCCTACGCAAGGCGCGGGACACCTACCTATATGATAATTTAGACAGGGGCGGAAATTTTTCGGAAGTTTATTGAAATTGTAATTGCACGTGACCGTCGGAAACGCCGTTGACAAAATATCCAGATAAGATTTTACTCCGCCCTGCGTAAGCGGTCCGAAATACTTGTATCTGTCTTTTGCAAGCTTGCGCGTCGGTATGAATTTGGGAAAATCCGCCGTCAAATCTACCTTTATGTACGGATACTGCTTGCCGTCCTTTAAAAGAATGTTGTAAGGCGGAGTATGCTTTTTGATGAGAGTATTTTCCAAATTAAGCGCGTCCGCCTCGCTTGCGGTAATTATGTAGTCGAAATCCGCAACGTGCGAAAGCATTGCCAACACTTTTTCCGTTTTGTTCGACGACGCGTGAAAATACTGCCGAACGCGGTTTTTGAGAATTTTTGCTTTTCCGACGTACAAAATGTTTCCGTCGGAATCGTACATTATATATACTCCCGGTTCGGCAGGCAAATTTTTCAGTTTTGTTTGCAAGTCCGCTTTCATTGTCTTCGCTTCTTCGTGTCGCTTACGCTTTTTTGTTCCGTTAAAATTTCTCGGTCTGCGTTTGCAGAATATTTTTTATCGGTTGCCAAACGTCGTTAACTATTCCATATATGTTATTATATCGAACACGAGCATTATCTATTTCAATACCTATTTTTCAACGTGATACGATGTAATAAAAAGTAGTTAGATGCCGTTAGACGTGGTCTGTTGTTTTATTATAACACAAAATCGCAACAACAACAATTATATTTACAAAACGGGCGGCGTCGGTTGCTTATGACGCCGCCCGAAAATTTTCTGTTTTGAATGTTGTCGGAACGCAAGCTTTAAATTACTGCGCAGAACGGGCGTACGATTGCAGCAAGCCGTTGAGAGCGACGTTTAATTTGCGCTGCTGCTCTACGCTGCGTCCGTCGTCCAATCCTTTACTGCGCAGAAGCTCCGAAGCGCGACCCAACACGGTATCGTCTACTTCGCGTTTGTCGAGTTTGCAAAGTTCGCGGAACGCGCCGTCCGCATCGGCGGAATCGACGGGTTTCTTTTCCGCCTGACGGTTTAGCTCCGATACAAAACGCGCGAAAATCTGTTTGGCGCGTTTTTCTTTGCGCTTAAACAGCAGTTTGTTAATAATCAAGACAAGCGCGAACGCCAACCAGAATATGCCCTGAAACATAATGTACCCTCCGCTTCGTATGCCGAATGCGAACGCGACTACGTACAGCGAACTTATTACTGCCGCAAGTATAAACGCGCGCGTTAAGCGAAGTTTGTTCTTGATCGGGGCGAATTCGAAAACGAGCGACGGTTTTTCCGCGCCGCTGTTTACGTATGCGCGCCATTGACGTTTGTACTCCGAAGGAACGGCGTTGACGTACTGTTCTGTTTTGCGCGGAAACGCCGCCACTTTACGCGTGCATGCGGTCAGTTTTTTGTTTTGTTTGCGATATACGTTTTTCGTAAAATTACTCACGGCGAACAAAATCAGGATAAGCGCCGCAAAAGCTAAAATTACGAAATCGTAACGCGCGATGAATTGAAAAAATATTTGAATGTATTGCATTGTAACCTCCGTTTTATTTATGTACGTTGAAGCGATTGAATGTAGCAAGATTACGCAATATGCGCGTCGCGCGGAAGATACTTTCTGTTTCCCTGTCGTTACATATCGGTACCGACTAGATTGTTGACATAAACAACGTCAAGTAAACGGAAAGTCGGATTTTTTTAAATATTATCGCGTCGGAATTTCAACGGTTCTGCGTCTTATGACGTTTTAAACGGAACGGCGCGGCGGAGTTTGCTCCGCCGCGCCGTCTGAACGATTACGCCGAAAAACATTTTATTACGTTGCGTTTACATTTTAATCAATTTGTTGTCCGCAATCGAAAGTATAAAACATCGAACGTCCGATATTCCGCATATTTGCCGTACCGCCGTTTTGTAGCTGTTTAATTGCGCTTTATACCTACTTTCCGCTTTGTCGCTTCGGGCGGTATACTTAAAGTCGATAACCGTCGCTTTGTCGCCGTTTATTACAAGCAGATCTATTACGCCCTGCAACATAACCTCGTCGCTGTAAATACCGTCGGGAGCAAGTTCGTTATAGGGAGCGTAAAGCATAAACGGCAACTCGTGATAGACCTTGCCTTCGGCAAGGATTTTACGTAATTCGGAGTTATTGAGAGTATTGAAAATCAAATCCGCGTCGAGCCGCTCGGCAAACCGTTGCTCGATTTGTCCGTCGTTGACAAGCGAAGATATCGTCTCCGCTATTTCCGATTTGTCTGCGTCGTAGCTTACGTACTGATAAACCTTGTGATAGGCGGTGCCTACGTAATTGCGATCGTTATCCGCGACGATTACGTAATCCGCCTGCTCGCCCATGTCTATATACGATTTGTCGAGAGCGGAGCTTACTATTTTGGACGGCATAGACGTTTGATTTTTGTACGGATATTCGTAACCGATACGCTCCGCCACCTTGTCGTAGTCCGTTTCCTGCTCGCACATGTCGGATTGCGTCGATTCCGAAGTCTCCTCTTGCGGGATTTCGCGTATGACGTTTATTTCCGTCGAGTTGTCGCGGAAATCTTGCGCGGAGACGATTTTATCCCTAAGCACGGCAAGCATCCAATCCATATGAGACGTAGCTTTCGTCGTGAGCTTAGGCAAAGCGGTTAATTGTTTTTCGCTTACCTGCCCCACCAGATTCAGTACGAATTTTGCGCGAGTCATTGCAACGTACAGCAAACGCATTTCTTCTTCTTTTTCCTTGACGGAGTTAAACATATTGCATGCGACTGCGGCAAACGTAGGCGAGTAACGCATATTGTCGAAATTATAATAAGGCATTGCCAGTCCCAAATCGAGATTGCGCGATACTGCGTCTCTTCCCGAATGGAAACGGCGCTCCAACTCGGCGATGATTACAACGGGAAATTCCAACCCCTTCGAAGCGTGCATCGTCATTATGCGTACGGCGTTTGTCTGTCCCGTTCCCTCGTCTACGCGATAGTCGTCTGCCTCGTCTACGTAAGACAAAAATCTGTCGATGCTCTGCGCGTACGGCGCGTCCTTTACGCTGTCGATGAAATTGTACATTTTACGGATACGCAATCCGCAGTTGGGCAGTCCCTGAACGTACAATCGGTATCCCGTAAGTTCCATCGCTTTGAGAATAACCTCGCACACGGAAGCGCTGCGCGAATAAAATCTCAATTCTTCCAAAAGAGAAAGGGTTTCGTTTATTTTGCGGGATATCTCGTTGTCGGCGTATTTTTCCGCATACTGTATCAACCGCTCGTAAAACGGAATCCGTCCCTCAGTATCCAAACGGATTTCGCCCAGTTCGCTTTCGGTAAACTGCCCGAAAGGAGACAGGCATACTCCTACGATGTAAACGTCGTTGTACGGATTGTCAAGCGCGCGCAAAAGGTTGATTAAATCTTTGATTTCCTTTGTGGAAAACCCGTCCGCTTTGAAGTTTGCGGCAACGGGGATATTCGCCGCAACGAGCGAATTATATATATCCGTAGCTTCCTCTTTGAGAGACCTCATAAGAATAACGATATCTCCGTACCCTATTCGGCGAGTTTTTCCATCCTTGTCTTCATAGACCGTTCCGACATATTCTTTTATACGCTTGACGATTAAATCGCCCTGCCGTACGCCGCCGCTCGGTTCCTCTTCGGCAGTAATATCGTAAACGTCCTCCGCTTCGCGTTTTTCCGCAGAATCGGTTACAAGCAGATCGATTCGGGCAGACGCCGTTTTTAATTTTGGCAATTCGCTTCCTCGCAGCTGCGCGTCGGCGGCGTAATCGACCTTGCCGAACGACGCCGTCATGATACGGCAAAACACGTCGTTGACAAAATTTAAAATTTCGACGTTACTGCGAAAATTGTCGTTTAATTCCTCGACTTGTCCCGTCCCGTCGGATTTGTACTGTCTGTATTTATTTACGAATATCGACGGTTCGCAACCGCGAAAACCGTAAATGGACTGTTTTACGTCTCCCACCATAAAAAGATTGCTTTCCGTCGACAGCGCGGAAACGATTGCCTCCTGCACGGGGTTGGTATCCTGATATTCGTCTATAAAAATCAGTTTGTATCTTTCGCGAATGGATGCGCGCGCTTCTTCGTCCCTAAGCAAACGTAAAGTCAAATGTTCCAAATCGTTGAAATCTACTCCGCCGCGTTCTTTTTTTGCGGCATAATACGTCGCATCGAAACGCTCGACTATCTCTGCCAGTTTGTCAAGATACGGCACGGTATTTACCGTTTCCTGCCAGATTGTTTCCGCTTTCTCTCCTCGACAAACCGATGCGTATTTGTCTATAAATTTACCGCAGTCGTCTACAATACTTTTATAGTCCTCGCGTATACGGTTTTCGATTTCCTTATCTACGCCGAAGTCTGTTTTCTGACTGCGGTTCGGAATCTTTTCGAACGACAGTTTGTAGACGTCGAATAGCGCGTTTTCGAAATTGTCGAAACGCGTAGCGCGCAGTTTTTCCGCATTTTGCTTAAAGACGTCTGCAAACGTCAATCCTTCGGCTATGCTTCGTTCGTATAAATTCTCCAAATTATCCGCGTAATAACCGACGCTTTCCTTTATATCGTTTTTAAGCGTTACTATAAAAGGATTTTCCTCGCTGTAATTAAGCAGATTGTCGCGTTTGTTTAAATACCATTCGTGGAAATTTTCTATACAACGGGAAAAATCGTACAAATCGAAAATAACTTTTTCGAAGTTTGCCTCTTGACGGGATTTTGCGAAAATACGGTAAACCTTTTTAAAAGTTTCGTCTTTCTCGGCAAAGTATTGCAGAAAAACCTCGTTAAGAGCATTCTTGCGCAAGGTCGCTACGACGTTGTTGTCTAATATAGTAAAAGACGGATCTATATCGACGACGTAAAAATAGTTTCGCAAAAGTTCGCTGCAAAAAGAATGCAGCGTAGATATGCTTGCGCCGTCCAAACGCTCTAATTGCTCGAACAACCGTTTGTCGTTTCGACGCTCGGCAAGTTTCGACGCCAAACGGTTCTTCATTTCGGCGGCGGCGAGGTTGGTAAACGTAACGACGACAATTTCCGAAACGTCGGCGCCTTCGGCAAGCAAAGAAACTATTCTTTCTATCATTACGGTGGTTTTCCCCGTGCCTGCCGAAGCGGAAACAAGCATATTTTTTCCGCGATCCCGTATTACGTTTTGCTGCGATTGCGTGTAGTTTTTCTCGCTCATTTCTTCACCGTTTTGTCTATTGTAGTCCGAAGAATTTTATCCGTTACCTTGCGCGCGTTGTAAACGAATACGTCGCCGAAATGACAAATATCCTTGTAGTCGCAGTACGAACAAACGCCTTCGTAGGGATTGACGGCAGCATACCCCTTGCTCATAAGATTGCCTGCGTTTGCAATAAGCCTGAACGCGTATTCTATTTGATTGTCGAATTGCTCGTCCGTAAGCAGTTTGCCTGTCTGCCTGCTCAGATCTCCGCTTTTGTTGAGCTTAAGACCCAACTTCTCGCTTGCGCCGCTTGCCAGCTTAACGTCGATTGCTTTCGCCGTTTCGACGTCGTCGAGCGTACGCCCGTTGTACGTGTAAATCTTTTCCTGATTTATCTCCGCAAAATTATTGTGCATATTAAAGTAGTAAAAACCGGCGGGTCTAAGCTTCGGTTTTAAATTAAGCACCGCTTTTACGTATACCGGCAGTTGCATTTTATGCCCGACGTACAAATCCCTTTCGGTATATTGAGAAGCGTGAGCGCCGCTCTTGTAATCGATTACGATGAATTTGTCTCCCAATACGTCGACGCGGTCGATCTTGCCCACCAACGAAAATTTTCCTTCGTCGAATTCGACCTCTACCGCAGGCGCGTCCCCTCCTATACCGAACGCCAACTCCGTTACAAGATTCTTAAACTTAGAATTGTAAAGCTGTTCCTTTACCACGCAGCACATACGGATGCTTTCCGCCTTAAGCTGTTCTAAAGCGCCTTCCATTTTCGGATCGGAACGCATACCCTTGTAGAAATCGTCGGATAAAGCGTCGTCGAAACATTTCGTCGCTTTTGACCGAGTGTCTTCCGCCGTTTCCTCCGCCGTCATATCTCTTACGTAATTTTCCAAAACCGCATGCAGAATATTGCCTAAATCGGCGGTTTGCAATTCGGCAACGGAACGAGGCTTGACGTTTAAACCGTACTGTATATAGAAACGGTACGGGCATTTGAAAAAGTCGGTAAGCTGACTTACGCTTGTGGAAGAATTTTTCAGATACAGCTCTCGCCCTCTGACAACGGCGATTCGTTTTCCGTCCTTCTTAAATTCATACCGTTGCGTTATATCCGCATACTTCTCCTTCAACAATGCGTACGACGGCATTTTGACGAACTGATTGTCTTTAAGCTTGCGCGTATTGAAAACGACCTTCGCTATCGCTTGTTTCTCGGTGTACGCTTCTTCGTCTGCGGTTGCGGTGGGAGCAAGAGGTTTTCCGCAAACGGTAAACAATTTGCAAAGCTCTTCCACAAACGGGGAAGGAACGAGCGCGTTTGCTCCGTCCGTTTCCGTATAGGAAACGTACAGTTTTTCCGACGGTTCCTGCAACAGTTGGAACAGACTGAAACGCTCGCGTTTATTTTCGGTGAAAATCTGCGGTTCGACGTTGATTCCCGCATTTGTCAGATCTTTAATATTCGAGTCGGTTAGCAGTTTACAGTCTTTTTTAATTATGGGCATTGCGCCGTAATTCGCTCCTAAAAGCGCAAGAAACTTTACGTCGTGTTTGCGAGCCTTAGCCATATTCGCAAAAATTACGCAATCGTTGGAAACGGGCAGAACGGAGATTTTAACCGCAGCTATGCCGACGGTCAGCGTTTTGATAAACTCGTCTAATTTAACGTACCTGCCGCCCAAAACACGCTCCGCCTGCGTTAATACCTGCTCGAATTTTTCCTGCGACTGCGCGGTTGCCTTCGCTTCGAAAACAAGTCCGCGCTTTTCCTGCAATTCTGCGAATTTTTCGTTGCGTTCGTTTAGCTCCGACACTCGAATAAGCTTGCGCGCAAGCTCGACGTAATCCGAAACTTTACCTGACGGCGGAACCGCGACTGCCTTATAAAGCGCGTTGAATTTTTCTCTGAAAGAATTTACTCTGTCGAAATACGGCTCGTTTTTTCCCAACGTGAATCCGTCGTAACGGAACGAAACGTTGTATTTGAGACAGTAATTTTCAAATAAATACACGTCGTCGTTATCTCTGCCGTTTTCAAGATCTGCGCAGAACAAATAATTTTTAACAAAAGGCAAGACGCTGCTAAACTTACCGTTGTTGCGGCACAGCGTAAAGTAATCCGTCACGTATCTTGCATACGGGTGCGCCGAAAGCGCGTATTGTCTGTCGCAAAAATAAGGGATATCGAATTCGTCGAACACGGTGCTTACGGAATTCGAATAACTGTTGACGTCGCTTGTGACTACGTATACGTCTTTAAATCTTCCGCCGTTTCGGACGTAATTCTGAATACGGCACGCCAACGAGTAAACCTCCTGCACGCGAGTGGCGCCCTGATAAATTTCAATAAATCCGTCTCCTCTCGTCGGTTTGTATTCGCCGTATCTGTACAAATTGCGACCTATCTGCTTTACATAAGAATTAGTATGCTTTTCTTCTTCTATTATGTTCGGGGTTATTCCGTTTTTGGCGCAAACGGACATAATGCCGTTGTATATATCGTCCAAATACAAATACTTATCTTGCGGATTTTTTCCGACGCAACATGCTACGGTAACTCCGAGACTCTCCGTCGTCAGTTTTTCCACAATACTAAGTTCCTGCGCGGAAAGGTTGTCGAAATCGTACAAATAAAAATAACTGTTTTCAACAATCGGCGATCCCTCGATACTGTCTATCAGCAAATCCATTTTATCTGCGGAATCCACGAAACGTCCGCAGGAATAATCCGAGTACGCCTGATACAGCAGACTTATATCGTGAACTTTGCCCTTGACGTTGCGGGGTAAATCTTCTCTGAAGAGCTGTCGGGGCGAAATTCTGCAATACTTCATCATACTGATCGTGTCGTACATATCTTCGACGAATCCCGACGTATCGACCCCCTTTGTATAACAGACAAGTCTGTCGCGGTTATCCTGAATTATGCTGCCCAACGCCATTATTCCCGCCTGTTTCGAAAGGTACTCGAACTCAGGCAAAATTTCCGCCGCAAGACGGCGGAAGGTTCGAACCTGCGCGTTAAAGCTTCCTCCGATTGCTTTAAGCAGTTGACGTTCCGCTTCGAGCGAGGCGCGATCGGGCACTATAATCGTGTGCATAACGGACAGATTACGTTTATCGACGCGCTTAATTGTATCCGTTACGAATTCCGACGCGGATTTCATTGTATTTGTCTTATAAATTGTTATCATAGGATAATTATATCATTTTAGCTTGCTTACCGCAATAGTTGAAATATTAAAAATACGCTTACTTTACAATAAAGTAAGCGCAGCGTTTAATTTCGTAAAGCCGTTATTTTTAAGCGGCGTTTTCCTTAGGCGCGGTCAACGCGTTAATGATTTCGGGGTCGTGCGATACCAACTCGTAAGAGAAATTGCCGACTCTGAAGCGCAGCGTCGAATACTTTGACGTCCTTGAACCGATACTGATAGCATTGCCGTCGAGATCCAACGATTTTTCCGCGAGACTGTCCGGAACGTTGTATTGCACCATATACGGATATCCGTTGACGACGACGTTTACCGCATTGAGCTTAACGTAACAATTTCCGCCGTTATTCAATATTATATTCGTTTCGCGGTTAAGCGTAAACGATGCCGTAACGGTATCCTGACGGTAAGGATTAAACACCGAAACCGTAGGCGTATTTTGAAAATCGTCGGCGGTTTTTCCCAAACTTCTTACGTACAGCAATATTTGATTCGCGTCGATAACGTTTGAAGAAGACAGTTTGTAAACCGTCGGTTCTTCGTCGTCCATCTTAACCGTTACGGATTTACCGCTTAAATTGTACTCGGCGGAAACTTCGTAGTCGGTTATGCCCTGATGCAGTTTGCCGAGATAAAAACCATGTACTTTTGTAGAAGATTTCGACGGCGCCTGCGTAGAGTCGTTGCCGAATACGACGCTCGTTTCCGTAACCGAGCACAGGGTAATCAAACCTTCGTGATTTACAAACGGATTGTCTGCTGCGTCGGGCGCGACAATAAATTGCTTCAAGTCTTCATAGCAATACAGCGCAGTTATGTATTCTTCTCTGTACTGAACGTACAAGGTTTGTTTTGTATTCAGCTCGCATTCCGTTGTGGTGGGATGCGTAAGATTGTATACGTATTGACCGCTTGCTTTGACGGGACGCACTTCGTCGGTCGAATAGAATATCACGCTCTCCAAAGAGGACACTAACGTGTCTTTGCAATAATCTTCCTTTTCGTGCGTTTCCGATTTAAACCCGATGTTTACGGTATCGTCGGTGAAATCGGCAAGTTCGATATTGAACGCGAGCGATTCGTCTCCCGACCAACGGGCGGTTACGGTTGTCGTCGGGTTGGAACAAGCGGACAGACAAAGCGCCGCTGCCATTATTACGCCCAAAATTAACGCAAATCTTTTTTTCATTTTATTCTCCGTTTAAACGGACGACGGTAACCGTCTGAATTCCGTTTTCTGCAAAGAGTAATTCCGCAGTAAAGTCGCCTGCAAAATCACGCTGTTTTTTCAATGTCGATTACAGTATACCATACTTTCGCGTTTATGCCAACAATTATTGCAATTTTGCCCCAAACTGAAAATACATTGAAGCGTTTCGACAATTTACGTCAAAAATTCGTTTGATTTGATCCGATATGAAATAACGGCATACTTTTCATTTTCTTTTCTATATTCGGTACGACGCATCGAACAACGTATATCTGCGTCGATAAACGCGCGCGACTTAGTACAATCGAAAATCGGCAATCGTTAGCCATACAGTAGTCGAGCAGCTTATTATATATTATTGTCTCCTTACGTTCGAGCGCTATTGATAAAATTACGTATTTCGATGATTTTGAAATATGCGTCGCCCGTTACAAAACGTAAAACCGCCGCAATATTATGCGGCGGTTTAGGATTAAACTGTTGTATACTGTTATTTCTTTGTTTCGTCTTTCGGTACTTCATTCGTTTCTTCCGCGTCCGACGTTTCCGTTTGCGCGTCGTCCGACGTAGGAGGATTCTGCGGAATTGCTGCGGGTTGTTCCGTTTTAACTTCATTTGCGGTCTGCTCGCGCGAATCCATAAACGCCGCGACTTCTTCGACGGATTTACCCTTCATAAGCATATCCACTTCTTCGGTGTGAATCGTTTCTCTTTCGATAAGAATACGCGCCATACTGTGGAGAACGTCTGTTTTTTCGGTGAGAAGTTTCGTTGCTCGTTTGTGACAATCCTCTATAATCGCGCGGACTTCTTCGTCTATAATGCCTGCGATTTCTTCGGAATAACCTTTTTCCTGCTGATAACTTCTTCCGACGAATATCTCCCCGTCGCTGCCGTAGAAAATAGGTCCGAGACGTTCGCTCATACCCCATTCGGTAACCATACGGCGGGCAAGTCTGGTAAGGGATTCTATATCGCCGCTTGCGCCCGTACAAACGTTTTTGATGACAAGCTCTTCCGCTACGCGTCCTCCCAAACTCATTGTTATACGGTCGAGCAACGCTTGTTTGGAAACGTGGTCGTTGTCGTTTTCGGGACGCGTCATCGTGTATCCTGCGGCGTTACCGCGAGGAATAATCGTTACTTCGTGAACGGGGTCGCAGTATTTTAAACTGCAGGCAAGTATTGCGTGTCCCGCCTCATGATAAGCGGTTATGCGTTTGTCGGGTTCGGTAACGAGACGCGACTTCTTTTGCGGGCCCATAATTACTTTGTTTATGCCCTCGTTGACGTCCGTCATTGTTATAAGTCTGCGATTTACCCTAACCGCCAAAATCGCCGCTTCGTTAAGCAAATTTTCCAAGTCCGCGCCCGTAAATCCTGCCGTAATACGCGCAACCGTACGCAAATTAACGTCGGGGCCGATGGGTTTTTTGCGAGCGTGAACTTTCAAAATAGCTTCTCTTCCGCGAACGTCGGGGGGATTGACGTAAACTTGTCTGTCAAAACGTCCCGGACGCATAAGCGCGGGGTCGAGAATATCCGAGCGGTTAGTCGCCGCCATAACTATAATGTTAGTGCTTGTCTCGAAACCGTCCATTTCAACAAGCAGCTGATTCAACGTCTGCTCTCTTTCGTCGTGTCCGCCGCCCAAACCTGCGCCGCGCTGACGGCCGACCGCGTCTATTTCGTCAATGAAAATAATACACGGCATATTCTTTTTGGCCTGATCGAACAAATCGCGTACGCGGCTTGCGCCTACGCCTACGAACATTTCCACAAAGTCGGAACCGCTCATCGAAAAGAACGGAACTCCCGCTTCTCCCGCAACGGCTTTTGCGAACAACGTTTTACCCGTTCCCGGAGGACCTATCAGAAGAACTCCCTTAGGAATACGCGCGCCCATATCGGTAAATTTTTTCGGATCCTTTAAGAATTCGATAATTTCCGCAAGTTCTTCTTTTTCTTCATCGGCGCCGGCAACGTCGGAAAAACGCACCTTCATATTCTGTACCGCTCTTGCGCGCGAACGACCGAAATCGATATTTTGATTATTCTGCTTTGCAATTTGACGGAACATAATAACGCCGAGCAAAATGAGCAAACCTATCCACAAAACGGGAAGTATATAATCCGTCCAACTTCCTTCGTTAGGATCGGAAACGACGTAGTTCGTCGCTTTATTTGCAATCAATTCGGGATTTGCGCTTCCGTCACTGATCGCCGACTGCACGAATTCGTCGAACGCGGCTCGGTCTACGATAACAAAAGTATAACGCGCGCCGCTTGCGTCTACGCACACAACCCTGTAAATATTAAGACTGATCCGCGTGTAATTGCCTATATTCTCTTTAAAATACGGCTCGCTTATTGTCGTAGCGGAATTACCCAACGTTTGCCACAAAATCAAAAATAATACAACAAGACATAGTACCGCAATAATCGAGTATATTATTCCTCTGCGTTTCTGACTATTCAAAATCTATTCTCCTTTGCCTACGGTTTAAAAAACCGTCTCGCTGTTACAATGCATTCTTTAGTAATACGTTAACCGTGTTTATTATTGTATCACATCAAAGTCAAAGCGTCAATTTTTTGTAAGCATTACGGTAACTATTATAGTATCCGTATTTGCCGCAACTTTATTACGCAATCGATATCCCGCGTTCCACGAAGACCGAGAAATGCGCAAAATTTCCCTTTCTATATACATTATTATATATACGTTCGCTTGAATTTTGCTTAAAAATACGCGATTGATTCGGCGCGCGCCGTAATACGCGCTTAAACTGCTTGCCGCGTCGCTTCTATTATTGCGTTTGCGATAAATTGCGCCACTTCGCCGACAAGTCTGTCCTTAGACGAATTGAGCGTATAAAAATCCGCCATTCCGCGTTCGGCAACGATACCTACTATGCCTACGTCTCCCACCTTCGGCAAATTTTTGTTTGTAGCTGCGCCGGGAAGTATTCCGTCCTCGCACAGTTGAACCTTGCCCAGCTGCTCGCTCGCTCCGACGCCTGCATCTATCACGACTATTTGCGAATGAGGGTGCATCGACTTTATAAAATCGTAACTGCGACACAGATTTTCCGCCGTAATATTGCAATCGCAAAGTCCGTAGACGAAAACGGGTCGCGTCATCGCTTCGTTTAATAAAGTGCCGACGCGCGGACCTAAACTATCGGCAAATACCTTTTCCGTCCCGATACACATATATACGGACGACGCCGACAATTTTGTCTGCACTGCATCTAAAAACAGCTTTTTGTCTTCTTCTTTATAAATATTTACTTCCAACATTTTAACCGACTCCTTGCGTTTTTTATAAGTTTTCACAAAGAGGACAGTTTTTATTTTATTTTTTATTTTATGCTAAGATAATTTATGTTTTATTTTGTCGAAAATTTTATTCCGCCGCGTTTTTTCGTCCGACCCGCATTTTTCGCCGCCTATAGCCGAAAGGCGATAACATTTGCT
>JAMPAB010000012.1 GCA_023667435.1 Corallococcus sp.
GACAACTTCAAGCTTATTTTCCGCGAGCTGTTCAACGGCGGTAACGCGCGTCTGTACGTCGAGAACGATCCGAACAAGGAGTCGTTGAATCAGGGCGTGGAAATCGAAGCGCAACCTCCGGGAAAGAAGTTGCAGAACATTTCTCTGCTGTCGGGCGGCGAGCGTACGATGACTGCGGCGGCAATACTGTTCTCTATACTAAAATTCAATCCGATGCCTTTCTGCGTTCTCGACGAAATCGAGGCGGCTCTTGACGACGCTAATGCGGAAAGAATAGCAAAATATCTGCGTAAATTTTCCGAGTCTACCCAGTTTGTCGTTATTACGCACAAAAAGCCGACTATGGAAAATGCAGACGTGCTGTACGGCGTAACGATGGAAGAAAAAGGCGTTTCTAAGATTGTGTCGGTCAAATTGACGGAGGCAATCAAGCAGGCGATGTAGCTTTCTTGTCAAAGCGTAGCGTATTTAAGACAATTATATCAAATAGAGATGACGGTGGTACGGTATGGGATTTTTTCAGAAAATTATCGACGGTCTGCGTAAAACGAAGCAGCAAATAGGTTTTAAGCTTAACGAGTTGTTTAAACGCGGTATTTTTGACGAGGACTTCTACGACGAGTTGGAATATATTCTGCTTGCAAGCGACGTCGGCGAAGATACGACCGTCGACATTATCGACGAATTACGCGAGCGTATGCGCAAGGACAGCGTTTCCGACGCAAAGAAAGCGAACGAATATCTCAGAGCGGTATTAAGAGATATTTTAGGCGATGAAAAGTTCGAATACGCTTCGCCTTGCGTAATAACTGTGGCAGGCGTTAACGGCGTAGGAAAAACTACAACTATCGGCAAGCTTGCCAATATTTTCGTTAAGCAAGGCAAATCGGTTGTTATAGCTGCTGCCGACACGTTCCGCGCCGCCGCAAGCGAGCAGTTGGAGGTGTGGGCCAATCGCGCGAAGGTTCGTATCATAAAGCACGAAGAGGGCAGCGATCCCGCAGCCGTAGTTTACGACGCCCTTAAATCCGCAAAGAGCAGGAATACGGACGTCGTGTTGGTAGATACGGCGGGAAGGCTTCATAACAAGAAAAATTTAATGGACGAGCTATGCAAAATTAACAGAGTCGTAGACAGAGAATTTCCCGAAGCCGATCGAAAAAATCTTATCGTTTTGGACGCGACTACAGGGCAGAACGCTATACAGCAGGTTAACATATTCAATGAGGCAATCGATATCGACGGTATCGTTCTCACTAAGCTTGACGGTACTGCAAAAGGCGGCGTCGTCCTTGCAATCAAGCACGATATGGATATCCCCGTTTACTTTGTCGGCGTAGGCGAAGGAATAGACGATTTACTGGAATTCGACGCGGCAAGTTATGTCGAAGGAATAGTTTGAAACTAAGTAAACAAAGCGAAATGTTAATTTAAGCGTAATATTTTAATTGAAAACGGTCTATCCTCATTCGATAGACCGTTCGAATTTTAAACCGTTTCCGTCATGACGAGCTTAACCGATACTTTGTTCAGCCGTGAAACATAGTATGTTAAAATTCCCGAATACGACAGTATAAACAGAGCAAGCGTAATAAAGAATGCCGATACGTTAAACGTATAATCGGGAACTTCGGCAACGTCTTTGAAAATCAAGTTTATCATCAAAGAAAGCAGGCCGTATTGATATACGGTACCCAGCGCAAAGCCGAAAACGGCGAACGGAACGAAGCCGACAAATACGGCGACGACGCGTTCTTTTAATGAATACCCTAATGTTTTCATCATAGCTATTGTTTTGGAACTGTTTCCAATCAGCGACGACAAAGCCATAAAAGCCGACGTTAACGCTAAGGCCACTCCTATTGCGAATATCAACCACCCTAACGTAGCGCTTGTCAAACTTTCCATAGACATACCCATTTGTATCATCGCGGCAAAACAAAAACATGAAAAGGCGACGAAAAATGTGAGCAGTTTGTTTGACGTAACCGTTTTAAAACTAATCTCTTTTAATAATGATCCCCTGATCTTGCCGCAGGTTGTCGAATTTCGCGATTTTCTTACGGCTTTCTCCTTTCGGATAACGGCAAGCGTCGGTTTTTTCAAAACCGTGTACGCGTAAATCGGCGCCACGCACGCGAAAAACAGCGTCGGCATAATTACCAAAAAGAGAAGTAACGGCGCGTGATAGTGTATTTCTATCTGCAAACCGTCGATAGCGAGAAAATCGTATATGTAGGGCATAGCAAGGTGGCCGAAACCGTATCCTAACGCGCAACCGACGAACGAGCTTAATCCGAAAACGGAGAAATTAAACGCAAGTTTATTGGCAGAATAACCTAACGCTTTAAGCGTACCTAGCTCGCTGCTGTGCCCGTCTATATATAATTTAACGTAAAAAATTACTATAACGCATGCAATCAGAGCGAGTATGCCTCCGGTTATTCCGCAGCACATTTTTGCCATAGCTAATTGCGCTTCGTATAATGGTAGCATTTCGGTTATGACCTGATCGCGCAGGGGCAGTACGTCTAGGTAGAAATTTAAGAAGAACGTACATACGAAAACTGCGCAAAAGCAAACGATTGTAACGCCTATAAGCTTAAAGCTGTCTTTTAATGAAATTATCATAGTTACCATCCGATTTCGTAAGCTGTTTTTGGGATTGCGTTGGTATGCTCGTCGATGATTTTTCCGCTGTTGATTTTTATTACGGTATGAGCCATCTCGGCAATGTTTTGATTGTGCGTAATCATAACCATTGTGAAGCCGTATTTGACTTGCTCGCGGACTATGTAATCTAAAACCTGTCGTCCCGTTTGCTCGTCCAGCGCTCCCGTAGGTTCGTCAAGAAACAATAATTTGGGTTTTTTAGCCAATGCGCGGGCGATGCAAACGCGCTGTTGCTCGCCGCCTGAAAGTTCGGAAGGTTTAGCGCGTAGTTTGTCTTCGAGGTTCATAGCTTCTACAACCTGACTTATGTCGTTGTTTTTTCCTAAGTTCGCTCCTATTCTTATGTTGTTTTCTAGGTTCAAGTGGGGTAGAAGGTAGTATTGTTGAAATACGTAACCGACGTTGTTTCGTCTGAATTCCGTAAGCTGCTTTTCGTTCATAGATGACAAATTTTCGCTATTTACAAAAACTTCGCCGCTGTCGGCTTTTTCCAAACCGGAAATAATATTCATGAGCGTCGATTTTCCCGAGCCTGACGCGCCGAGAATGACGACGAAATCCCCGTCGCAAATTTCCATAGACAAGTTCTTCAAAACTTCCGTTTTTCCGTTATTGTACGTTTTGACGACGTTTTTGATTTTAATCATTGCAGTTCTCCTTTTTTTGCGCGTATAAGCAACCCTGTAAAGACCTGCGTGAGCATTTGCGACGCCTCATCGGTTGTGAAGCTGCACACTTTCGTAGCTATAAGTACCGCTATGCCGTGAGTGTATATCCATATGTGCATATACAGTTTATACGCTAGGTCTTTTTCGATGCCGTAAATGTTAATAATGGAATTTAAAATCAAATCGTAGTTCGGTTCGATATGTTTCAAAACGGAATCGGCATTCTGTGTTTGCGCGCTTTCGTGCATAAACAGCAGTCGGAACAGTTTGGAGTGATCGGTTGCAAACCGTATATACGACATTCCCACCCCTTTAAACGGCAGGTCTTCCGTCAAACCCTGCTTGACGTAATTCGTGTAAATTTCGTCTGCGCGCGCAGTCGTCATCGTTATTACGTCATCCATACATTTAAAAGTCGTAAAGATGGGGCGTGCCGAGCTGCCCAACTCTGCGCCTAATCTACGCGCCGTGAGCGCATCGATTCCATCTTGCTCTACAATGTCGATAGCGGTGTCTATAATTTCTTTTTCAGTGAATTTCGCTTTCGGCGGCATATTTTCCTCCTATAAAAACAAATGTTTTGCAACACTTGTTTTAGATTATACATCGCAATTTACAACTTGTCAACGATTTGTAAGAGGGTAGAGCGATTATATACAAATTGCAAAACATTACATAGCATACAAAACGTATGTAATTTCCGATGAGATATGACTCGCGAGATTTATAATACTGTTTTTGCTATATCGCGAACAGTTGCGCCG
Organism: Corallococcus sp.; assembly: GCA_023667435.1. Lineage (GTDB taxonomy): Bacteria > Bacillota > Clostridia > Christensenellales > CAG-314 > Fimimonas. Next base: position 4,106 of record JAMPAB010000012.1, read on the forward strand.
TATTACGGTTTTCTGAGCAATTTTATCGCGTTCACCGTATTGGAAATTTCAGGCGTATTTTTATGTCGGCAGATTATTCGGTTTCGACTTTGCGGCAGGATAAGTTCCTTTGTCCGCTGTATCTTCGCTGTCGTCGGCTTTCTTTGTAATAGAAAAGTGATGCGTATAGTGTGCAAATAAATCTTTGAAATTGCTCTAAAACAGCGATTACGCCTACGACTTACTTTGAAATGCTACGGGTTATTATTGACAAAGGCGTATTTTGACTATATAATATTTATGTAATAAACTGTTTCAAGCGCGTATCGTAAGTTTTTTTTCGTGTCGTTCTTTCGAAAATTTTAACTCTGCGCGCAAAGACAATTTATCTTTAACTTAAAATGTGGAAGTGTGCGAATGTATTTAACGTTGGGAATTATATTTTTGATATTGATTATCGCAGTTGCCGCAGGGGTCTGTTACCTGTTTGCGCGTACATTGATTGTTGACAAAGAGCTTATTTCCAAAAAGAATCTGTTGTATTTGATTCCGACCTTTTTGACGGTATACTGCTTGCTTCTTGTCGCGTCGGTTTTCAACGGGACGGACATAAACGTGTTTTACTGCATAAGTTTGGTAAACAGCACCTTTGATTTTTTGGCATTTAAAATCAAACTCGAATTGATAAGCGGTTTGATCGCCGCTTATCCGATTTTTTACGCCGATTTTCTTTTGGCGGCTATTGTGAGTTATGCGACGATAATTTTAAGCTTTGCAAGTTTATTCGGTCTGCGATTGGGAAATTTTGCGCGCCGAGCGCGTTTGTTCAAGCGCGATTGCGATATCGTCATAGGATTGTCCGAAAGCTCTCTCAATTATATTAAGAATAACAAAAATACGGTATTGTGGGGAGTAAACGTAGGCAAAACCGAATATGACAACCTATTGAGAAACGGAATTACCGTTTTGCGCGCAAAATTAAACGAAAAAGTTTTATTGAAAAATTTGCGCAAGGGCGAACATCATCTTATAGTTTTTTTCGACGCGCAGTTGCAATATACTTCGCTTATCGACGTTTTTGCCGCCGTCAAGTCGCGCGCCGACAATCAACTCTTTTTACATATGGAAGTGCAAACGGACGAAATCAAGATCGTTAAAGAAAAGTTTATCTCTAAAGTCGACAATTCGATAAGCGCATATATAACCTGTTTCAATTACTACGAACTGTTGGCCCGTCGATTTGTGTACGACTATCCTATAAGCAGATATATTCCGCGCAGTTTTTACGAGCAGAATTTTGCTTTAAAAAGCGACAAAGATATCAACGTAGTATTCGTCGGTTTCGGCAAAGCAAACTACAGACTTTTCTGTATGTCTGCGATGCAATTTCAATTTGTCGAAAACGTCGGCGGAAAACTGCGTTCGAAACCCGTTCACTACCGTATATTCGACTGCAACGAGCAAGCGTTGCATAACGAATATTTTTCAAGATTTTTGTACGAATTCGACGAGGTATTTAAAAATGCCGATTTTCCTAAGCCGGAAATTGTCTGCGATCTGCAAACTCCCGAGAAACTGGACGTCAATTCGGTAGAGGTGAAGGAAAGATTCAGAAAACTTGTCAATGAAAATTCTTATACTTACTTTGTCGTTTCCCTCGACGACGATTACGTTGATTCGGCATATGCACAAACTATTAAGCGTTTGCTTGTTGATGAGACCAACTATCAGATATTTGTCAGAACTAAGCGCGACGGCAAAAAACTTAACGATTCGCGCGACGGCATAATTTACTTCGGAGACATATCCGAGCTGTATTCGCGCGATTCGATAGTTAACGAAGATTTGACGGAACTTGCAATGCGTATAAATCTCATGTACAGCAATACCTCGCAAGCCGCCGAATGGCTAAAAGAGGCAGACACTCCCGAAGAAAAAAGCCGTATATTAACCCAAAAGCTCCAAAACAGAGAAAACAGAATAGTTATGTTGGAAGAATGGGGTAAGCATAAGGTAATCGAACAGTTTTCCAATCTTTATCACGCGCTTAACATTCAGTTCAAGTTGGGAATGATGGGACTTAAAGCAGTTAAGGCGGACGATAGCGAGTGCGAAGCGGTAAGCGCTCGGGCGTACGGTGAAAAATACGTTAATCCTTGTATGACTGACGGCTACAACAGTTATTCGTTTTATTTCAAGACCTATTCGAGTAACGTCCTTGCATATGAGGAACATTCCAGATGGAACGCTTTCTACATTCTTTCCGATTATACTCAAATGAGCAAGAAAGAAATTCTCGCGCGAAAAAATATCGACGGAAACGGCGCCGTAACCTATACTCATAAGGACGCCGAACTCAAACGTCATGCCTGTCTGACTACTTACGAAGGTTTGGACGAATTGATTAGGTTTAAATACGAGCATATGTATCCCGACAGTTTTGCGAAAGGCAAATTATCCGACGACGACGCTAAATTGCTGGCATTAGGCGCGATTTACCGTTACGATTATATGAGTTTGGATTCGTTATACGAAGAACTCGTAACGTTGGGTTTTAAAATTACTCAAGCGTAGCGCGTAAATATCGCTACGCAGAAAATCCGTGTTCGGTAACAAATTAACGATAAGTTTGACATTTTATTTGTCAAACTTATTTTTTTGCTTGACAGTTTGTTCGATATCCTGTAAAATAGTATCTGTAAAGTAATTTTGCTTTACAGTAGAGGTAGATATGGCGCTTAACAAACTTCAGCTGTCCGAATTGCTTTCCGTGTACGGAGCGATGCTTACGGAAAAACAACGGGAGGCCGTATCTATGTACTGCGACTGCGATTGCTCGCTCGGGGAAATTGCCGACGAGTTGGGCATAACCCGTCAAGGGGTTCGCGATGCCGTCGTCAAAGCGGAAGCTGCGCTTGTAAAGTTAGAAGCCGCTTTGCACTTGCGAGATTTTTATCGGGACGTCAACGCCGCTATTAACGGCGACGACGGCGCTTTGAAAGAAATCGTAAAACAATTCGTATCAAAGGAGTAGAACTTTGGCTGCTTTTTCAAATTTAACCGATAGATTGAATCACGCTTTTTCCAAACTGAGAAATCGCGGAGCGCTGACCGAGTTGGAAATTAAGCAGGCGATGCGCGAGGTAAGGGTCGCATTGTTGGAGGCGGACGTTAATTTCACCGTTGCCAAAGATTTTATAAATAAAGTAACCGAGCTTGCGATAGGGGAAGAAATACTTAAAAGTTTAACTCCCGGTCAACAAGTTATTAAGATAGTAAACGAACAGCTTATCGAGCTTTTGGGATCTACGCAAAGTAAATTGGGCGTATCTCCTAAACTGCCTACGATTATTATGATGTGCGGATTGCAGGGCGCGGGCAAAACTACGATGTGCGGTAAGCTTGCATTGCATTTGCAAAAGCAGGGCAAAAAAGTTTTACTTTGCGCAGACGACGTATACCGTCCCGCCGCTATAAAGCAATTGGAAATAGTGGCGAATAAAGTTAAGGCGGGATTTTTCGAAATGGGTCAGGGCAATCCTACCAAGATTGCCGAATCCGCCGTTAAGTATGCCGAAAAAAGCGGTTTCGATACCGTAATCATAGATACTGCGGGCAGACTTCATATTAACGAAGAATTGATGAACGAGTTGAAATCCATCAAAAAGGCCGTTAACGTTTACGAGACTTTGCTTGTAGTGGATTCGATGACCGGACAGGACGCCGTCAACGTTGCCAAATCGTTTGACGAAGCGTTGAATATAAGTGGCGTCATTATGACTAAGCTGGACGGCGATACGCGCGGCGGCGCTACTTTGTCTATTAAAGCGGTTACAGGCAAACCCATCAAGTTTGTCGGAACGGGCGAGAAGTCGGAAGATTTGGAACCGTTTTATCCCGACAGAATGGCTTCGCGGATTTTGGGTATGGGCGACGTGCTTACTCTTATCGAAAAAGCGCAAACGGCGATAGACGAAGAGCAAGCTTTGAAGATGGCTAAAAAGATGAAGGAGGCTTCTTTCGATTTGAACGACTTTCTCGAACAATTCGAGCAGGTTGCGAAAATGGGCGACTTAAACGATCTTGTAGGAATGATACCCGGCGCAAGCAGAATGAAGCTCGGCGATAAAAAGGTTGACGAGGGGCAGATTAAGCGCAATAAGGCGATCATTCAATCTATGACGAAAGAGGAGCGTTCTAATCCCAAAATCCTCAATTACTCGCGACGTAAACGTATAGCGGCAGGATGCGGTTTGCAGGTACAGGACGTTAACCGATTGATAAAGCAATTCGAGCAATCGCGCGATTTGATGAAGCGAATGTCAAAATCCAAACGGTTACCTTTTTAACGGATAAATTTGTTGCGTAAACAATTTAAATAAATATTAAATACTTTGGAGGAAACAAAAATGGCAGTAAAAATGAGATTAACGAGAATGGGCGACAAGAAAAGTCCTTTTTACCGTGTTGTAGTTATCGATTCGCATAAAGCTCGCGACGGACAGTACGTGGACCTTGTCGGTACTTACAATCCTATCAACGAGGAGCTTAACATCGACGTCGATAAAGCTAAAAAATGGATAGATTGCGGCGTTCAACCTACCGAAACGGTTAAAACATTGTTGGTTCGTTCTAACGTTATAGAAGCTAAAAAATCCAAAAAAGCGTAACGCGGGGAAACGTATATGGTAGAATTAGTTACTTATATCGTAGAACAGCTTGTTGACGATAAGGAAGCGATTGACATTACGTCGGAAACGGAAAACGATATCGAAAAGATTACTATCCGCGTTGCGGAGAACGATATCGGCAAAGTTATCGGGAAACAAGGCAAAATAGCAATGTCTATCCGTACTTTGGCGAAAGCGGTCGGGATTAAAAACGGCAAAAGATACAGTATCGAGATAGCAGACTAATCAATTTGCCACAAGACGTTATTCTTGTGGCTTTTCTTTATGAAAATAGAAATCGGAAAAATAGTCAAAGCGCAGGGGATTAAAGGCGAAGTCAAAATAGCTTGCTATCTTGACGATTCGTCTATGCTCAAAAACGTAAAAGAAATGTATATAGGAAGCGCAGCGTACGCCGTCAAACATTTAAGATGCGACGGAGCGTTTTGCTATGCGCTGTTCGATGGCATAGAAGACAGAAATCTTGCGGAAAGTCTGAAAAACCGTACGGTGTACGCCGATAAAGAGAATGTTGCAATGCCCGATAACAGATACTTTATTTCCGATTTGATAGGGTGTAAAGTTTTGCTTGACGACGGCAGCGTTGTGGGTAACGTTCGCGAGGTGTTGCAATACGGTTCGGCAGACGTATTCGTCTGCATAAATAACGGAAAATCGGTATCGTTTCCCTTTTTAAACGATTTGATAGTTTCGGTCAATATTGCAGGTAAGCAAATCGTGTTAGGTTCTAAGCGTTTTACGGAGGTAGCCGTGTATGAAGATTGACGTACTGACGCTGTTCCCGGAAATGTTTACGGCGCTAGACAGTTCGCTTATGGGCAAAGCGCGCGAAAAAGGTTTGTATTCTTTAACTTGTCATAATATTCGCGATTACTCGCGAGACAAACACAAAAAATGCGACGACGCTCCTTTCGGAGGCGGCGCAGGGATGGTTATGACGCCGCAGCCCATTCACGATTGCATCGAAGCGGTTGACCCCGAGCGCAGAGCGCTGAGAATTTTTATGTCTCCGCGCGGAAAGCCGCTTACGCAGTCCGTTGTGAAAGAACTGTCTGACGTAGAGCGTCTACTGATACTTTGCGGACATTACGAAGGCGTGGATCAACGCGTTATCGATATGGATATAGATCTGGAGATTTCCATAGGCGACTACGTTCTGTCGGGCGGAGAAATTCCCGCTATGGTTTTGATTGACAGCGTATTGCGGTATGTTCCCGACGTTTTGGGTAACAGCGATTCTACGTCTGAGGAGTCGTTTTCTCAATCCTTGTTGGAGTATCCTCAATATACACGTCCGCAAGATTTTTGCGGACGTGCCGTTCCCGAAGTGCTGTTAAGCGGTAATCATCGGAATATAAACAAGTGGCATCGCGAACAGGCGCTGGAAATCACCCGCAAAAACCGCCCTGATCTGTTGGAGGAGAAATGAATATTCAGTGGTTTCCCGGACATATGACTAAGGCTTTGCGGATGATGGAGGAAAACGTAGTTATAGTGGACGCGATAGGTTACGTTTTGGATGCACGCGCTCCTCGCTCCTGTTTCAACCCGAGCTTCGATAAAATCGTCGGCAATAAGCCGTGCGTTTTCATTCTTAATAAGAGCGACCTCGCCGACAAAGTTAAGTTGAATAAATGGGAACAGTATTTCAAAACGCGCAATATACCTTACGTAACCGCGACCGCGACTGCGTCGGCGGAAGCAAGCAAGATCTCCGACGCATTTGCCGCGATTACCGAACCGTTGCGAGCAAAATACAAGGCAAAAGGTCTGTTTAAGCCCGTACGTTGCCTTATAATCGGCGTTCCGAACTGCGGCAAATCAACCCTCATCAATTGTTTGTCCGGCAGAAAAACGGTTATAACGGGCGATAAACCGGGAGTTACTAAAGGCAAGCAATGGGTGCGTCTGCAATCCGGCTTAGAGCTTTTAGATACGCCGGGAACGCTTTGGCCCAAGTTCGACAGCGATCGCGTTGCTTCGCGTTTATGCTTTATAGGCAGTATCAAGGACGACGTGGTGGATCTGTACGAAGTAGCTTGTATGCTTATTGCCGAGTTACTCGATTTGTACCCCGATATGCTTTCCGCGCGTTATAAGATTTCAGTCGAAAACAAGTCTGTCGCGGAAATATTCGACGCGATAGCTCTTAAACGCGGCTTTTTGCTCAGGGGCGGAGAAATCGACGGCGAGCGTTGCGCCAAAGCAATTTTGGACGATTTCAGAAAAGGCAAAATGGGCGGGATTACGTTTGATTTACCGGAGGATGCTGAATAATGTTAGAGTACGAAAGACAAGCTTTGTCGTCGGGGGCGCGTTATATAGCGGGCATCGACGAGGCGGGAAGAGGTCCGTTGGCCGGCCCCGTAGTGGTGGCGGCGGCGATTATGCCTTTGGACGATTTGATAGAAGGCGTAAACGACAGCAAAAAACTTTCGGCGAAAAAACGCGACTTGTTATACGATGCCATTATGTCGAAAGCGATAGACGTACGGGTGTCCGTCATATCTAACGAAGAAATTGACGAAATCAATATTTTAAACGCTACAAAGAAAGGTATGCTGAATTGCATTGACGGACTTGCAAACGTCGATTGCGTACTGATTGACGCGGTCAAACTGGAATGCAGCGTTCCGACCGTCTCTATTATTCACGGAGACGCGCTAAGTTACAGCATTGCCGCAGCAAGCATTGTAGCAAAGGTTACGCGAGACAGACTTATGCTTGAATACGACAAACAGTTTCCTCAATATAATTTCGCCAAGCATAAAGGTTACGGCACTGCCGAACATATCAAATTATTGAAACAATACGGTCCTTGCCCGATACATCGAAAAACGTTTATAGGGCATTTTGTCGAGGTGTAAGTTGAACACGCATATAATCGGCGTCGCAGGAGAGGACTGCGCCGTTAAATATCTGCAAAAACACGGTTATACAATACTCGAACGTAATTTCAAATGCAAATTCGGCGAAATCGATATTGTTGCGACACATAAACGGTTCGTTGTGTTTATCGAAGTTAAAAGCCGCAAAAACGATGCTTTCGGTCAACCTCGCGAAGCTGTTACCGATTATAAACAAAGCAGAATAATATCTTGCGCTACGTACTGGTTATATTTGCGTAAAAGAACTGGCGTTCCTATAAGATTCGACGTCGTTGAAGTTGTTAACGGCGCCGTAAACGTTATCGAAGACGCTTTCCGCCCCTGAAACCGACTAATAAATGTTTATAATTTTTATTTTGGCAAGTTCATTAACTACTATTTCACACATAGTACATCTATTTTTCTTTATTTGACAGTGAAATCGTAGTATAATCGGCCGATTTTGCTTATGCGGCTTTTAAAAATAATTTAGAGATAAAAAGTTGCCCTATGCGCTTTACAAACTTCGTAAGATAAGTTATAATGACGCTAGAGCATTGTGAAATACATTAATAATTTTTCGGGGCTATGGCGCAGTTGGCTAGCGCGCTTGACTGGCAGTCAAGAGGTCAGGGGTTCAAATCCCCTTAGCTCCACCAGCAGGCGGCTTGCTTTTAGGTCGCAACAGAAAGGAACTCTTATTCAAGCGTTCCTTTTCTATTGCTTCCTATATGTGTCGTCGCCCTCCTACTGTTGCAATAGGGGACAGTTTGAAATAATGTAGCGCTCCGTTTCTCTACGCTTACTTTTTGCTTACGCAAAAACACAAATCCCCTTAGCTCCACCAATGTCGTTAAAGTTTGAACACCTAATACGAATACATATTTGTAAACGGTGTAGCGGGCTTTGCAGTATACAGCTAAAAGCAACGGAAATGTCCGTTCTTTTTTTTGTCTGCCTACCGGTTTATTTAAAGCACGCAGCGGCGCTGTTCTATTGTGCGTCGCCCTTCATTTTTTACTTCAGTAAAGCTTGATTTAGACGTTTTTCTATGTTACAATAGCATATAGAAAACGGTTAACAACGTTTAACTGCCGTTAACTTATCTACTCGTTATTAATCCGTATCACGTAATAATGTATTGTAAAAATATTGTTCAAGTACGCTATAATACATATACGTAACAGCTAACTGCCTAACGGGTGTAACTATGGAAATTTTTCTTGAATTTTTATTCGAACTGATTTTCGAGCCTATACTGATTGTATTATTTTACGGACCGATTGAAATACTGTCGACGCCGATAGAACTTGCCGCTAAAACATCGCAAAAACGCGGTCTGCCGAAATGGCTTCGTATTGTATTGGCAACGTTGATGATTGTTGCCGTAATCGCGTCGATAGCTGCAATAGCGGTAGGGGCGGTGTTGATTTCAAAATTTGTATCGGACGTCGAAAGAACTCGGGGAATTGTTCTGTTGGTTGTCGGCATAGTTTTATTCGTCGCTTATTGCATATCGTCGATAGCGCTTTACTGCAATAAAGACGTTCGCCGCGCGCGAAAAATTGCAGCTGCGAAAAAGAAGTTTCGAAGCTGTTCCAAATTTGCGCAAATTTTGGGACGCGGTGTAACCGTCGATATCGACAGACCCGTCGGTTGCGCGCATCCTGTTTACGAACATATCGCGCTCGAAGTTAATTGCGGCTCGGTTCGCGGACAGATCTGTCTTGACGGAAGTTGTCAATGCGCGTTTGTTTTGGGCGTTGAAGAACCTCTCGACGTATTCGAAGGTACGGTTAGCGCGGTTATTTGTCGCGGTGAAGACGACGAAAATATATGGATAGTGACACCCGAGAATTATGCCGTTACGCAAGAAGAAGTATTGTCTAAAACGCATTTCGAAGACGAAAATTACGCCGTCGAGCTGCTTAGATAAATATCCGTGTTGTCACGGCAAAGTTTATTCTCCGCAATTGCGTCAAGCGGACGCGTTTGTCGTTTTGAATTTTAATTAACTGACCTTTAATTTTTAAGCCGCTTTAACGTCGGGTATTTGCGTATCTGTCGATTTTGTCTATCAGCGTTTGCGTATCGTAACGCCCGTCGCGGTTTATGCGTTTTAACTTGTAGAGACATTTCGGTTCGCCGCGTTTGATTACGTTTACGCCCTCGTTACAGGTAAATATCATTCTGAATCCCATATCAACGAGCGTTTGCTCGGTTAGCTTGCCGTACTTTCCGAACGGATAGGCAAAAATTTTACATACGCTGCCGGTGTTTTCAAATATAATTTTTTGTAATTTTTCTACGTCGGCTTTCAGTGCCGTTACGTATTCCGCGTCGCTTTCGTCGGATTTTTGCGCTACACCGTATCGCGGTTTGAAGTTGTGCATATTGTAAGTGTGATTTCCTATCTCGATAACGCCGCTGTTAGATATTTCCGCAACCTCATCCCACGTTACGTGCGAGTAGTTGGGATTATCCTTATCTCCCGACGAGGTTGTAAAATCGGAGAACTTTCCTATTACGTTGAGAACTGCCGTCAGGTTGTATTTTTCCAAAAGAGGCTTTGCGTAATATAGGTTATTGTAGTGACCGTCGTCAAACGTAATCAAAATCGGTTTTTTCGGCAAATCGGATTTTCCGTCGACAAAATCTATAACTTGCCTCGCGGTGACGGCGGTGTAACCGTCGCTTACTATACGCTTAAAGTCTTGTTCTAATTGCGTCGGCGATACTATATATACGCCGTTTTTACTTTTCAACACGCTGTGATACATAATTACGGGTAAAATTACTTCGTCCGCTTCTGCGAACGTAATATTTACGGTTACGCAAACAGTCGAAAGCATTATTATTACGGATATTACTGCGATAATTTTTTTCATAATGTAAGTATGCGTAATTTTACATTGTTTATCGCTTTGCGCATTAGCCGCGTCGGTTTGCGTTGACACGCGCAAGCGCGCGAGAAAAGCGGTCTGAATTTGCAGTATCTTTTTAGCGTGTCGTTTCAAATATTGCGCGCTATAAATTTATGTCATTTTTTGATAATCTGAAATTCAGACGAAGATCTCCTGCTTTCACGCGCTATCGGAATTACTGTTTAGGAAATTTTTACGCGCATTTTTAAATAATCCGCCTGTTTTCGTATATTTTTTCGTTTTTTAAATCACAATAAAGTTATGATAGTTTGTACTGCAACGTTGTTGTTTCTTTTGTTTGTCTTTGCTCCTTTTAAGGTGACAATGTTAGCGCAAGTTTATCTTCATAGACTTACGGTTGATATTCAAGCAAAAGTGTACAATTTTATTACGGTATTTAGCGAAACTATTATGTTACGCGGTAAATATCTCGTATGTAACGGTACAGTAGAAACGGATCTGGACGTAACCCAAATCGATAAAAATAACGGCATAGACTTGACCGAATGTCTGACGCTGGACAAGTTTTTTGTATCATTACAAAACAACGTTGCCACAATTTCCTCCAAAACACTTTTGGTTGAAAACGTAATCGCGGCATTTGTTACAAGCCTTGCAACTAAAATATCGAATTGCAAAATAGCAAGCGAAGTAGTCGCTTGTTTGAACGAAAGCAGGGTTTGTTTACAGGTGTCCGTAAGCGCCAACGTTGCAGAACTATCATTTTGTTTGTTAAAGCAAGGAGTCAGATTATGGATGCGCAAATCAGCGAAATCGTAGAAACCGCAGTGTCGAATTTGAGTAAAGTTGCGGAGGTCAATACAATAATAGGCAAGCCTCTTATAACGATGGACGGCACGACGGTGCTGCCCGTGTCTCAAATCAATTTTGCTTTTATGGCGGGCGGCGGAGAATACGGCAACGGTAAATCGCTTAAGCGTGAAAATAACTCGAACTTTGCAGGCGGATCGGGCGGCGGGGCGAGTTTGACGCCCGTGTGTTTTCTGATTATCAACAAGGACGGAGTAAAGGTGTTAGATACAGAGAAAAGCAATACGCTGGAAAAAATTTTCGACGTAGCGAAAGATTTGGCAAATACTTTTAAGAAAGACTAATGAAAAACAATTTATATAAAGCGATTGTAATACTGTTATTTATACTTCTGCTGGGGATGGCAGGGGGATCGTTTGCGTTCGGCGAAGGCAGTTTTTCTTCTTCGGCTCAGAGCGCGGTTGTAATGGAGAGAAGCTCGCATAGAATACTTTACGGTAAAAATTGTGACGCGCATTTGCCGATGGCAAGCACAACGAAGATTGTGACTGCCTTGACGGTATTAAATAATTCCGACTTAGACGACGTCGTGGAAATTCCTCAATCGGCTTGCGGGATAGAAGGTTCGTCTATATATTTACGGGCGGGAGAACATTTAACCGTCAGGGAACTTTTGTACGGGTTGATGCTCCGCAGCGGAAACGATGCGGCAACTGCTTTGGCACTGCATACGGCGGGAAGCGTAGAAGCTTTTGCCGAAATGATGAATGAAACGTCCGTTGCGTTTGGTTGTTCGGACAGTAATTTCGTTAATCCGCACGGGTTGCACGACGACAGGCATTATACGTCTGCGCGAGACCTGGCAGTTATAACGTGCGCCGCATTGGAAAACTCCGACTTCGCGGAGATCGTTTCGACGAAAACGGCGCGAATTTCCAACGAAGGTTACGAATACGACCGCGTGTTGATAAATAAGAACAAACTGCTTTCTGCGTACGATTTTGCCGACGGGGTAAAAACCGGTTACACGAGGAAAGCGGGACGTTGTTTTGTGGGAAGCGCTACGAAAAACGGCATGCAAGTGGTGGTCGTTGTCCTTAATTGCGGTCCTATGTTCGAAGAAACGGCAAGCATGCTTGACGTTGCATTCGAGGAATACCGTCTGGAAAATATAGTGCCGCAAAATAAGGTGTGCGGTATGTTCGATGCGGGCGGCAAACTTTGTTATTATATCTGCGCCGACGGTTTTACTTATCCCGTCAAAGAAGACGATGAAATATCTGTCGAACTGATTGCTGACAGTCAATCGGGCAGCATAGAGGTGTTCGTCAACGGCGCGAGCGTGTTTACGCGCAGTTTGCATGAAAAATATATAATGAACTGACGGCGGCGACGTAACGTATTTTGCAGTTTTAAGTTAAACTTATGAATATTTATTTGCCGAGTTCCGCGAAGTATCGAAGACGTAGTCTGCGCTTTGAATACTTGCGCGGACTTTTTTTGCGCTGTTTTGGAACGGCGACGTCGCGTTGATTGCGACCGAATTTAAAGTTCCGCTGAAACAATTTGACCTAAAAATCTCTATTGAAAAATAAACCTACCTGCAGGCAGCAGTTGACGACGTTTAACTAACTGTTATTGCATCGCGCCGAGTTTGCAGGGCTGTCTTGTCGGAAATTACCGGTAGCGTACGGTATAAGAATTGCCGTCGCAGATAAGTTTAGAATAAAAGAGACGTTGTCGGTTACACTGTTTCGTAATTGCACAGATTCGCGAATATGCCGACGAACGTCGGTTTTGAATAGGAGTTGACTTTTCTGTTTTGCGCAAACGCTTGATTTTTTTATCAAAAACAATTACTATATAAAAGTTGAATACAATGCAACCGTCGGAGGCGTTTATGGTTAGGTTGAATAAATATCTTGCAGATTGCGGAGTCGGAAGCCGCAGAGAGTGCGACTCGTTGATTGCGGACGGATTTGTCAAAGTAAACGGTAAGGTCGCAAAACTCGGTGCGACGGTTGAAGAGGGCGACAAGGTGACTGTAAAAAACTCGCGCGTCGGCGACAAACAAAAGGCCTATTACATTATGCTTCACAAACCCAAAGGGTGCGTAACGACCGTAAAAGACGATTTGGGGCGTAAAACCGTTATGGACCTTGTAGATATCAAAGCTCGACTTTTTCCCGTAGGAAGGCTCGATTACGACACCGAAGGATTGCTTCTGTTGACAAACGACGGGGAGTTGGCAAACCGTTTGACGCATCCGCGTAATGAAATCAACAAAACTTACGTTTGCCGAATTTCGGGCATATTGCAGGAGAGCGAACGCCGTCAAATGGAAAAAGGCGTTTTGATAGACGGGATCAGAACGGCGCCTGCAAAGGTCAAAATCTTAGAACAGGATCAACATCACACTCGCTGCGAGGTTACGATTCACGAAGGAAAAAATCATCAGGTTAAAAAAATGTTCGAGGCTGTCGGTAAAGAAGTGGAGTTTTTAAAACGCGTAGCGATCGGAGATTTGCGGCTAGGCGGACTTAAACGCGGAACATACCGTTTTTTAAACGATTACGAAATCGAATATTTGAAAAAGATGTAACCGCGCGTTATTTAAGTTTGATTGCCTCTTGGCATTAAAAGTTACTTACGGCGTTTATTGCGCGTAAATGAGCAGCTTTGTAAAACGATACCGTAGACCAACGTACAATTAAAAAAAAATCTATCGGGGAATAACTGGCATGAAAATTCTTCTTACAAACGATGACGGATATGAAAGCTCGGGTTTGATGCTTCTTTGCGAAAAACTTGTCGAACTGCAACACGACGTGTACGTTGTCGCGCCGAACGGACAACGCTCCGCTTTTTCCCATTCGGTCAATTTACATACGGACCTTATGATTCGCAAACTCGACGGTTATTGCGGCGCTAAAGCTGCGTATATCACTTCGGGTACGCCTGCGGACTGCGTAAAGTTTGCTGTGGCGACACTCGGAGAAACGGCGTTCGATCTGGTAATATCGGGTCCTAATAACGGAGAAAATCTCGGTTTTGCGGTTATATATTCGGGAACGGTAGCGGCGGCGGAAGAAGGCGTGCTTTGCGGAATACGCAGTATAGCTTTGTCGCGTGTGGGATGGTTTGCCGACGGCGGCTCTTTCGCGGCGGCGGTAGAGTACGTCGCCGACAATTTGACGTACTTGTACGACAATTGTAAACCGTATTCTTTGCTCAATATAAACGTGCCTAATTTGCCTCTGTCGCAGGCGTCGGGGGTTAAAGTTTGTCCGCTCAATACTTCGAGGATATTCTTCGACCGTTTCGAGCGCGTGGAGAACGATATGTGGCGTATCAGCGGCGAACGCGCGCCGCTGCCTAAAAGTTACGACGACATTACGTTGAGCGAGGAAGGTTTTATTACGATAACTCCCGTATCGGTACTGCGAACCGATTACGACTTGCTCGAAAAATTAGAGGGCGCCGACAAATGAAAGTAGCGGTGATAGGCGGAGGTCCTGCAGGAATGATGGCGGCTATTGCCGCCGCAGAAAACGGCGGAGAAGTCACTCTGTTTGAAAAGAACGAGAAACTCGGCAAGAAATTGTACATAAGCGGTAAAGGCAGATGCAATCTTACGAACGACTGTTTGCCGAATGACTTTTTGAAAAATATCGCGAGTAACGGTAAATTTCTATACGGCGCAATCAACAAGTTCTCGCCGCAAGATACGTACTCTTTTTGCGAGTCAAACGGTTTGCCTCTTAAAATCGAGCGCGGAAACCGCGTATTTCCCGCTTCAGATAAATCAAGCGACGTAATAAAGGCTTTTTCTTCTGTTTTATCCCGTTTGAACGTCAAAATTGTTCTTAATAACGAAATTATAAGCGTTTCTCCTTCGAAAAACGGATTTTCGTTAACTACTATTACAGACATACTATTGTTCGACAAGGTAATAATTGCCACAGGGGGAGTAACTTACAGCGCAACGGGCAGCAACGGCGACGGCTACCGATTCGCCGAATCTTTGGGGCATAGCGTCGTAAGTTTGCGTCCTGCCCTGTGCCACATGCGTTGCGGCGGTACCGCAGATCTCGAAGGTTTGGCTCTGAAAAACGTTACGGTAAAACTTTGCGACGGCAGCGGAAGCGCCGTAGACGGCGAATTCGGCGAAATGCTGTTTACCGACGACGGCATATCCGGTCCTGCCGTTTTGACGCTTTCTTCGCGTATTAACAGGCTGTCGACAGATAGGTTCAGTATCAGTATCGATTTAAAACCTGCGCTCGATTCGGATAAGCTCGACGCGCGAATTCTGCGTGATTTTTCGAAAAGCTTAAATAAAGATTTCGGTAATTCTTTGAACGGATTGCTTCCCGAAAGACTTATCAAAGCCGTAGTAAAGCAATGCGGCATACCTTTCGACAAGAAGGTGAATCAAATTACCGCCGTCGAACGGTTTAGCTTGGTAAAAACGCTAAAAGGATTGACTTTTCCTTTTAAAGGTTTGGACGACGTCGAACACGGAATCGTTACGGCAGGGGGCGTCGACGTTAAGGAAGTAAATCCTTCCACTATGGAAAGTAAAAAGCGTAACGGTCTTTATTTTGCAGGCGAAGTTTTGGACGTCGACGCTTACACGGGCGGGTTTAATATTCAATGCGCATTGTCTACGGGTTACGTGGCAGGTAAAAGCGCGGTTGAAAAATAAGGAGATTTATTATGGGCGCTATACGAGGCGCAATTTGCGCGCTTAATACCGAAAAAGACATTTCTGAGAAGTCCGTCAGGATGTTATCCGAAATATTAAAAATGAATTCCCTTAAACCGAATGAAATATCCGCCGTTTTTTTCTCGGTTACCGACGATTTGGATGCCTGTTATCCCGCAAAAGCAGTGCGAGAGCATTTCGGCATGCGGCAAGCGGCTTTTATGTGCTTTCGCGAGATGTCTGTGAAAAACGCTCTTTCCCGTTGTATCAGAGTATGCGTATTTACGGACAAAATATTGCAAAAGGATTGTAAACATTGCTATTTGGGCAAAGCCGCAACGTTGCGTCCCGATTTGGCGTAGCGGAGGCATATATTTTGCGCGTCCTTGTATTTTGCGACATTTCAGCTTTTAAAGCAACATAGACTTTTTTTATTGACTAATATCCCGTCTTTTGATAAAATTAACAACGTAACATTCATTATCTGTCGAACGGAGGCTTGATGAACAAATTTGTCAATTCGCTCGTCAGGATTTTACGCGTCGCTTTTCGTCCGTTTTTTCCTGTAAGAGTTTTCGGCGAAAGAAATATTCCTAATAAGAAAAGTTTATTGGTAGGGAATCACGTTTCCGGTTGGGATCCTATTATTTTTACTATGTGGACCAAAAACGTCATGTCTTTCGTATACAAAGCGGAATTCCGTAAAATCCCTCTTTTGCGTTGGGCATTTGACGGTCTCGATTGCGTGCCCGTCAGACGCGGCGACATAGATATGAACGCTACCAAATCGATTTTACATTTGCTTCACAACGACAAAGCGGTTTTTCTTTTCCCCGAAGGAACGCGTAATCCCAACGTAGACTGCTTACATAAGTTTCACACGGGAGCTGCGCTGTTTGCAATCAAGACCCGTTCGCCCATCCGTCCTTTTTACATATGGGATAAATCGAAAGCTTGCAGGAAGAATTATATGCTCATAGGCGAGGAATTTACTCTGGACGAGTTTTATGACAAACCTATTACGCACGAGAATTTGGAAAAGGCAACCGAAGCGATACAAAAACGCGTTGACGATTTGCGAATCAGGTTAAACGAATATCTCGACGCTAAGGGAGTCAAACGCAGAAAGCGCACGCGTAAAGAAATAGAAAAAATCGAAGCTTATAACAGCAAGCAGCGTACGCTGCTCAAACAGTTGGAAGAAAAACAGCAGAAACAGGATTGCTTAAACGACGGAAGCGCAAGCGGAGGCGAACGCAAGTGAAAATTCTGCTCCCTAAGGAATTGGGTTTTTGTAACGGAGTATCGTCCGCGATCAATAAAGCGCTGTCATTGCGCCGCAAAGCGTATTGTATAGGTCAAATCGTACATAACAAAGAGGTCTCGCAGGATTTGGAAAAACACGGCGTCGTCTTCGTTGAACGTATTGACGACGTCCCCGACGGCGAGACTTTAATAATTCGCGCGCACGGGGTAGGTAAGGACGTCTTTCTCGACGCCGAAAAGCGCGGAATAAATATTGTCGACGCGACCTGTCCGTCGGTCAAAGCAATTCAACGCAAGGCGGAGCGTTACTTTAATAAGGGGTATCGAATCGTTCTCGTGGGAGACGCCGCTCATCCCGAAATTGCGGGAATTAACGGGTGGTGCGGCAATTCCGCATTAATTTTCGACGGCAAAAGCAAGCTGGAATTAAAAAATGCCGATAAAGCTCTTATAATGTTTCAGACTACGTTCGACTGCCGTTTTTTTGAAAAAAGTTTACAAAATATTTCAACAGAAGGCGTTAAAACGCTTGAAATATTCAATACAATTTGTTATACTACCTTACAAAGGCAATATTATGCCCAAATGCTGTCGTCGCAGTGCGACTTGGCGGTTGTCGTGGGGGATTGCAACAGCTCGAACACGCAACGTCTGTACGAAATCGCTTCGGAAAATTGCAGAACTGTTTTAACCGACGGCAAGGACTTGAATATTGACTTTACTAATTGTAAAAATGTCTGTGTTATTTCAGGCGCATCAACTCCGACAGAGTTGATTAAGGGGGTTTTGAGAAGAATGATTGAAGATGCAAAAGAGACTGTTTCCGTTGAAACGGTAGAAAGCGATGTAATGGTTGCCGAAAAGACTATGAGCAAAGACGAAGCTATGCTTGCGCAAGCCGTATCCGAGATGAAAGAAGGTCACAGATACAAGCTTGGTCAGAAAGTTAAGTGCCGCGTGACGCTTGTCGATACCGACGGCATATACGTTCGTATTCCCGGCTCCAAAAAGGACGGATTTATTCCCGACGAGGAATTGTGCACCGAAGGCAGTTATCAGGACGTTAAGTCTACGCTTGAAGAAGGCGCGATGTTGGAATGCGCAATTATATCGCTGGAAAAAGGAATTACTCTTTCTAAAAAAGTAATCGACGAAAGGTATAAGGACGACGAGCTTGTCGCAGGAATTAAAGAGGGTAACGAATTTACTTGCGTTATGACTCGCGTAGGCAAAGAGTGCCTTACAGGTAAGCTCGGCAGCTATACGGTGATAGTTCACGCTTCTCAAATCAAAATAGGATACGTTAAGAATTTGGAAACCTATATCGGTAAACCCCTTCGTTTGGTAGTCAGCGGCCCCGATAAAGTAGACGATTCCAAACGCGTTATCCGCGCCAGTCAGAAAACTATTCTTCTCGCCGAGAAGAAAGCCAGAGAAGACGAGTTTTGGAATAACATCGAAGTCGGCGAGATTGTCGAAGGTAAAGTTCTTCGTTTTGCTTCGTTCGGCGCGTTTGTTTCCGTACGCGGTTTCGATTGCCTCGCGCATACGTCCGATCTTGCATGGGAACACGTCAAGGGACCTCAGGACGTTTTGGAAATCGGCAATACTTACGAATTCGTCGTATTAGCTCTCGACAGAGAAAAGAACAGAGTATCGTTGGGATATAAGCAACTTCAACCTCAACCCTGGCAGCTCGCCGAAGAAAAATTCCCCGTCGGCGCCGTTGTTACGGGTAAGGTCGCGCGCATTATGCCGTTCGGCGCGTTTATCGAACTCGATAAACATATTGACGGTCTTCTTCACGTATCTAACGTGTCTTGGGAATGGTTGGATGACATTAACAAGGCGTTAAAGGTCGGCGATGAAATCGAAGTAGAGGTCATGGAATTCGATGCGGAAAATAAGCGCATAACGCTTTCCAGAAAATCATTGCTTCCCCGTCCCGATCAGGTAGGCGCAGCTAAGGAAGACGCAGAATAATTAACGTTAAATACCGTTCACTAGGAAGACAGATTCTCCGACTTTCTTCGTAGTCTACGGCAAATATATAAAGGAGAAAATTATTATGGAAATGACTAAACAAGAGATTATTGCCAAGTTCGGCAGAAAAGAGGGCGACACGGGATCCCCCGAAGTGCAGATTGCGTTGCTTACTGCTCGTATCAATCACTTAACCGAGCATTTGAGAACGCATCAAAAAGACCATCATTCCAGACGCGGTTTGCTTCAAATGGTCGGTCGCAGAAAGGGCTTGTTGGACTATCTCAAACAAACGGACATTGAAAAGTACCGTAAAATCATTGCCGATTTGGGACTTAGAAAATAATAGCAGATTAAAGGAGACTGGGCTGTATATTTTCGCCCTTCTCCTTTTTTATAGCGTATAGGCTTTGAGTCGGAGTTTGCCGTCAGGCGGACGCAAATATTTTATATATCGTCTTTTACTGAAAAACCGCGTTCGGTTTTTCTTGGGAAATATTGGTAAGGAGAATGAGAAAGAAATGGAAAAATTCAGAAAAAAACAAGGCAAGATCGGAAACAGAGAGTTTACAGTTTTCGAAACTGAAATCGGTGGCAGAACAGTATCTGTAGAAGTCGGCAAATATGCCGAACAGGCTAACGGTTCGTGTATGGTCTCGTGCGGTGAAACGGTCGTTATGACAAACGTTACTCTGGCCGACAAACCTCGCGACAGTATCGATTTCTTCCCTTTGGGAGTTGATTTTGAGGAAAAAATGTATTCCGTCGGCAAAATTCCCGGCGGATTTAAAAAGAGAGAAGGCAGGGCAAGCGATAAAGCTATATTAACCTCCCGCCTTATTGACAGGCCTATCAGACCGTTATTCCCTAAGGGATTTTTAAACGACGTATCCGTTGTAGCTACCGCAATGTCGGTTGAACCCGATATTCAACCCGAAGTCTATGCAATGATGGGCAGTTCCATTGCGTTGTCTATTTCCGACATACCGTTTGCGGGACCTACGGGAAGCGTAGTAGTAGGATACGTTGACGGACAATACGTAATCAATCCGACGCAGGAACAGAAGGAACGCAGCAAATTGCATCTTAATCTTGCGGGAACGAAGGATGCGATAATGATGGTTGAAGCAGGCGCAAACGAAATATCCGAAAAGGAAATGCTTGACGCTATTTTGTTCGGTCACGAAGCAATAAAGGAACAATGCGCTTTTATCGAATTTATCGTCAAAGAGGTCGGCAAACCCAAAAAAGATATCGAATTGCATCTTCCTTCCGCAGACAGCGAAGCGCTGATTCGTCCTTTTGCAGACAGTATGCTTACGGAAGCTCTCAAAACGTTTGACAGATACGAACGTCAGGCGAATCAAGATAACGTAGAAAAGATTGTTACCGAACATTTCGAAAAGACTAATCCCGAAGTTGTTGCGGACATAGGCGACGTACTGTACAAGATGACGAAGGAAAAGGTACGCGCAAGAATCCTTAACGAAGGAATTCGTCCCGACGGCAGAGGTCTTACCGAAATACGTCCTATTTGGTGCGAAGCCGGTATTCTTCCCCGAGTTCACGGCAGCGGCGTGTTTACGCGCGGTATGACTCAGGTTATCACTACGGCAACTTTGGGTACGATAAGCGAAGTACAGAAATTGGAAAATCTCGACGATAACGATACCTTTAAGCGTTATATGCATCATTACAATATGCCCGGTTATTCCACAGGCGAAGCTAAACCTTTACGCAGTCCCGGCAGACGCGAAATAGGTCACGGCGCATTGGCAGAACGCGCGCTCGATCCCGTTATACCCGGCGAAGCGGAGTTCCCCTATGCAATCCGTACCGTTTCGGAAGTAGTGAGCAGTAACGGAAGCACTTCGCAGGCAAGTATTTGCGGATCGACGTTGGCGCTTATGGATGCAGGCGTTCCTATCAAAGCGCCCGTTGCAGGCATAGCTATGGGACTTATGAAATCGGAAGACGGCAGTAAAGTTGCGATACTTTCCGATATACAGGGTCTCGAAGATTTCTTGGGCGATATGGACTTTAAAGTTGCAGGAACAAGCAAGGGTATTACGGCGATACAAATGGATATAAAGATTAAAGGTATCGACGAAAATATTTTGCGTACGGCGCTCGAACAGGCGCGTCAAGGCAGACTGTTTATTCTCGACCAAATGCTCAAAGTTCTTCCTGCGCCGAGAGCGGAACTTTCCAAATACGCTCCTAAGATAATATCCTTCTCGATCGATCCCGATAAGATTCGTGAAGTTATCGGTTCCGGCGGAAAAGTAATTAACAAGATTATCGAAGAAACGGGCGTAAAAATCGATATTACGGACGACGGCACGGTATTTATAGCTACTCCCGATCAGGAAATGTCCGACAAAGCGAAGAAAATGGTGCTTGCAATTGCAAAAGATCCCGAAGTAGGAGAAGAATTTACGGGTAAGGTTGTCAGAATCCTCGACTTCGGCGCGTTCGTAGAACTTGCTCCCGGCAAGGACGGAATGATTCATATTTCCAAACTCGCCAAAGAACGCGTAGGAAAGGTCACCGACGTTGTTAATATCGACGATACCGTCGTCGTCAAAGTAATCAAAATCGACGACAAAGGCAGAATCGATCTTAAACTCATAAAAAAATTGTAATACATTTTAAACACAGTCTTTAATTTACCCTGCTTGTAGCGCAAGTGGGGTAAATTCAGCTAAAACGACGCAAAACAAATTATACGATTCATCAAAAAATTGCAGTAAGCAGTGCAATATTTACAAGCCGATAAATAAAATAAATTAGGTGAATTGTATGAAAAGTAATGTGTTTACGCACGTTGTTGCAAATTGTATACTTGTCATAGCGGTGTTAGTCGTTGCATCGGTAGGTTTTTGGGGCGTTACGACAAGCGTCTTTAAAACAAACGATAACGCTCCTGTTTATCGCGGCAGCGGGCTTAATAAGGTGTCTCTTATGTTTAACGTATACTGGGGGACGGAATATTTAGACGATATTTTGTCGATATTCGATAAGTACGGTTTTAAAACGACTTTTTTTGTGGGCGGTTCTTGGGTTGCGCAGTATCCTGAAGTTTTGCAAAAAATTGTAGAACACGGACATGAGGTAGGCAATCACGGTTACTATCATAAGGAACACGGTAAATTAAGTTATACCGACAATGAGTTGGAAATCAACGCCTGCGGCAAAACCGTTTTCGAATGCGTCGGCGTCGATATGAAGTTGTTTGCTCCGCCCGGCGGCGATTTTTCCTCCGATACGCTTAATGCGGCAAAGAACAACGGGTATAAAACGATAATGTGGTCAAGAGATACGATCGACTGGCGTGATAAGGACAGCGGCGTAATTTTCAGCAGAGCGACGAAAAATACCGATAGCGGAGAATTGATACTTATGCATCCGACTCGTCATACGCTTGCCGCGTTGGATAAAATTATATCCTTCTATGTCGAAAAAGGATTTTCCGTCGTTCCTGTAAGCGAAAACATTGTATAATATCATCGAATGATAAATTATCGATTCACAGTATGAACAACTCACATTCGATGGATATTTATGTTGTTTGTAATTTCATTGTTTTTTGATTGTATTATATAACACACACGAACAATGTTTATGGCAACATACTATAATTAACGTGATGTGTTGTATAATGTAGTTGGCTGTAGTTAATTGTACTTAAACGTCGTTAACTATTGTATGTATTCTATTATATAACACACACGAACAATGTTTATGGCAACATCCTATAATTAACGTGGTGTATTGTATAATAATAATTAGCAACAGTTGGACGTCGCTAACTATAGTATATAATTATATTGTACGCGAACAATATTTGTTGCAATACGTAATTATCAACGTGATACGATGTAATAAACCGTAATAAGATGCCGTTAAATGCGGTTTGTTGTTTGATTGTAAACTTTCGTCGAAATGCTTTAAACGCAGCAAATAACTTAATCGGCGATTTGGAGAGAAGTATGGATTTCTATAAAAAATATTCCAGCGGTTTAAGATTAGTCGCTAAGAAATTGGAAAATTTGTATACGGTATCCTTCGGCGTTTTCGTAGACGTAGGATGCGTCAAAGAGGATGCGGATACAAACGGATATTCGCATTTTATAGAGCATTTGCTGTTTAAAGGTACGAACAAGAGAACGTCATTGCAAATTTCGGAAGAAATCGACGATATAGGCGCCAATATCAACGCGTATACTTCTAAAGATAATACTTGCTTCTATACCAAAAGCGCTGCGGAAGATCTGGAAAAATGTATAGACGTTTTGTCGGATATGTATTTCAACGCTACCGTCCCCGAAGACGAGTTGGAGCGCGAAAAAGGCGTGGTGTTGGAAGAAATTAAAATGTGCGAGGATACGCCTGACGACGTCAGTCAGGACCTTGTATCCAAAGCGCTGTTTCACAATCAAACTTTAGGGCAGACTATTCTGGGTAATCCTGATAATATCAAATACTCTGACAGACATAATATATTGAATTTCAAAAAGAAGCACTATATTCCGACAAATACTGTTATATCTGTTTGCGGAAAATTCGAATTCGATGCGTTGGACAAGCTGATAGAGCAGTATTTCGAAGCCAACTTTTCGGGAACGTACGCGCAAACCGTTGTAGAACCCGACGTCGAATATACTTCGAAATTTTTCCATTCTTTCAAGCAAATCGAGCAGTCTCATATTCAATTGGCTTGGGGCGGTTACGGCTTCGCCTCGACAGACAGATATGCGAACAATATGCTGGCGTCGATTTTGGGCGGCGGCATGAGCAGTCGTTTGTGTCAGGAAATTCGCGAACGCAACGGTCTTGCCTACTCCGTTTACGCGTATCCGTCGTATTATCTAAAGGGCGGAACTTTCGAAATATACGTCGGTTTAAGTCCCGATAACTTTGCTAAGACGTTGATTATTATTAAGCGCGAACTTAATAAACTGCTTGACGACGGCATTACGCAACGCGAGCTTGCCCGCGCGCGCACGCAAGCTGTCAATTCATTGTACATGAACGTAGAAAACTCTATGACGTTAATGCGCCTGTACGGTCGTTCTATGTTGAAATTCAACGAAACGTTTAATGCCGACAGCGAGATAGAACAGTACAAATCCGTCGGTTTGGAAGATATAAATGCCGTAGCCCGAAGCGTTTTTGCTAAATCTTGCGCCTCTGCGTACGTCGGACCCGAAATCGGCGACTTTAAACCTCTGTCGCAATTTAAACTGAATAAACGCAAATAATAACCTTAGTGCAATGCGGTTTCGTTGCGGACGTTTCCGCATTGCTCAACGTGTTTTCCCGTCGGACGGGGTAGCGACGTACCAAATGCGCGCGTTACCGATATATCTTAACGCTCGGCGATTTACCGAGTTGCCGACTTCCTATTTTTTTAAATTTTGTTCAGTTGTTTTAAATCTAATTGTTGATTATTTCGTCATATTATTGTATAATATTTAATACGTGAAAATTTGCGTAGACGGGAGGTTAGCATTGAAAACCGAAAAAGTCAGCGTCGGAAAAAAAGCGGCAAGTATTGTCGGCATTTCCGTCGCTTCGATTCTTATTATAATAGTCTTTTGCGGCAGGTTTATAAACCCCGACGGCGCTTTGGGATTTTTGCGTTTTGCAAATTTCTTTTTGGGCGCTTTCGGTATGTCGTTTTACGGAATAATGGCGGCAGTGATAGTTACCTGTTCATTCGTTTTGACGGGCAAAAATATCCGTATTCCCGTTAAATACGTAATCCATTTTATTTTAATGTTCGTGGCGATAGTTTTGTTCGTTCACATTCTTACTACGACTTATTTGCCGGACAATTTCGCTACGCATATGAATTTGGTCTACCATTATTACGACGATCAAATGGGCATACCTACTTTTGGCGGCGTAGTATTCGGCATTGTAGCTTACGGACTTGTTCGCGGACTGACGGTATACGGCGCGTCGATCGTCGTTGTCGCGCTGCTTGCCTGGACCGTTTACGTTGTTGCGGATTTCTTTTACAAATACTATACTGGCAAGCTTACCCTTACGTCAAAATCTGTCAACGCAGATATAAAACCGACGGAAACAACCTCCGACGTTTCCGAAGCCCCTGCCGATTCAGAAGCGGCTGCGCGCCGTCGCGCTTACGAATTCCTCTTTACTCAGCAGGAAACGACTATTAATCCCGAAGAAGTAACGCGCCGTACGGTTTCGGAGCATTACGACGTTGCGCAGCAGTCTACTATTAACAACGACAAAAATTCTACTTACAGCAAAGATCAAGCTAAAGATTTACTCTTCGGCAACGGCGAAAAAACTTCCCGAAAATCCAATGCTGATTCTTTCTTCGGCAGAGAAAACGACGCTAACGACGAATATTTAGTCAGAGGATATTTTCCGGGAAATGCTCCTAAGGACGAAAATAAACAAGACGGCGCGGAGCCCCGCGACGACTGGAAAGTTTCGTACGTCAAAGACGAACCTTGTATAGAAACTCCGAAAACGGAACCTGTCTCGGAAGTCGCTCCGTCCTATACGTACGATAATATCGAGGACGCTGCAGATACCGTCGACGTATCGGATATTGTAATCGACGACGATTTCGACGCGCCGATTATAGACGAACGCGTAACTAACGACGAACCTGACGTGCCTTTCGTAGAGCGGCAGCCTGTGTTTGAAACCGAACCCGAAACGGTTGAAGAAACTGTTAGACCTGCGGAAACGCCGTTTTCCGTTCCCGTTCCCGAACCTGTCGACGCGCGTACAGAGCAAACCGCAGCTGCGCAACCCCAAAATGATCCTGATGAGGTTGTTGCAGTGTTCAGAGAAGAACCCGTCGAAGGAGGAACCCAACTGACGTTCGACGTCATGACGCACGGCGATCTGGAGGACGCGAAGAAAAAAGTCCATCATTATATGGAATATAACGTTCCGCCTTTCGAATTACTTAACGACGTAACGATAGTCGAAGATCACGAGGCGGACGACAGAAAACGCTGCGCTCAGGCAATCGTAGGCAAGCTGGCGGTCTTCGGTATCAAAATCGAGCTTTCCGACATTATCGTCGGACCCTCCGTTACGCGGTATATGTTTACGGTTTTGTCTCAAAAAACGCGTATGGGCGACTTTAAGCAGTATTCCGACGATATCAAAGCATGCGTCGAGGCGCAGGATGATATACGTATCGAGGCGCCCGTTCACGGAACTAATATGGTAGGTATAGAGGTCGCCAACAAAGTGAAAAGGCCTGTAGTTCTGCGGAGTCTGCTCGAATCGTCGGATTTTCAGAAGGATAAAGGCAAGCTTACGTTCGCGATAGGTCAGGAAATTACAGGTAAAGTCGTACTGGCCGATTTGTCCGAAATGCCGCACCTTTTGATTGCGGGAACGACAGGCTCGGGTAAGAGCGTATGCCTGAACTGTCTTATCGTCAGTTTGATGTACAAATATGGTCCCGAATACGTTCGCTTTGTAATGGTGGACCCCAAATTCGTAGAACTTTCGCGTTATAACGGAATTCCTCATATGCTTACCACCGAAACGATTACCACAATGCAGGACGCTTTGGCTTGCATGGACTATCTGATTTCGGAAATGGAGGCGCGTTATCAGTTATTCCGTCAAAACGGCGTAGACAAAATCAGCGAGTACAATAAACGGATAAATACCAAAACGGCGCAGAAATTGCCGTATTTGGTCTTTGTGGTGGACGAGTTGGCAGACTTGATGGCTACCAGTAAAAAAGCTTTCGAAGCAAAACTGATGAGACTTGCGCAAAAAGCGAGAGCTGCCGGAATTCACATTGTTTTGGCAACGCAGCGTCCCGACACCAACGTTATTACGGGAACGATTAAATCCAATCTTCCTTGCCGTATGGCTTTAAAAGTAGCGTCGCAGTACGACAGTCAAACTATTATAGGAGGCGGCGGAGCGGAAAAACTGTTGGGCAGAGGCGATATGCTGTTTATGAACTCCACAGGATCTTCCGAACTTACGCGCGTACAGGGAGCGTATATTTCCAACGACGAAATCCGCGCGTTGGTAGATTATTCAAAAACCGTCAACGAAGTATTTTACGATACTTCGATTTCCGACGAAATATTTGTCTCCCGCCATCCTAAAGAGGATGAACCGCGCGATGACGAATCGAAAAACGCCACGAGCAAAGAAAATCATCTTGATCCCTATTGCAAAAAAGCTCTTCGTTTCTGGTTGGAGAAACAGGGCGGCAGAGCGTCTATCGCTTCGATACAGCGCAGTCTCGCTATCGGTTTTAACCGCGCGGGTCGCATTATGGATTCGTTACAAAAGCTCAAATACGTCGAGGAGCTTTCTCCCAGCGATCCGAGCTCGAAACCGCTAAGAGTTTTGATATCGCTAGACGAACTGGACGAATTGTTCCCCGATATGCCCGATTAGGATATACTTATGAAAACAAAAGTTGGAATCGTGTCGCTCGGCTGCGATAAAAACCGTGTCGATACCGAAGTTATGTTGTCAAATCTTGTAAAAGGCGGCTATGAAATTACCTCTGACGCCTCTGACGCGGACGTTATAATCGTCAATACGTGCGCTTTTTTGGAATCGTCGCGCAAGGAAAGTATCGAAACGGCGTTGGAAATGGCAAGATATAAAAAGTCGGGAAAATGCCGCAAGGTTATACTTACGGGGTGTTTGGGACAGAAATTCGGAGAAGAAGTATTTAAAGAACTTCACGAAGTCGATTCCGTTATAGGTACGGAAAATTATAGCGATATATGCAGCGTTGTCGAAAATACGTTACGGGGCGAACGCAAACTGTTGCAGAATCCGTGTAACGGCGTAACGTTCGGATCTCGTATTCTTACGACGGCTCCGCACGTAGCTTATTTGAAAATTGCCGACGGTTGCGACAATTACTGTACGTACTGTTTGATTCCTTATATTCGCGGACGGTTTCGTTCGGTAGATATGGAAAAAATAGTAGAGCAAGCGCGCGAGCTTGCTAAACAGGGCGTTAAAGAGCTGATTTTGGTTGCGCAGGACGTTACCCGATACGGAAAAGATTTGTACGGAGAATACAAGTTAGTCGAACTGCTTCGTAAACTTTCCGATATAGAGGAAATCGTTTGGATCCGCCTACTTTATTGTTATCCCGAATTATTCGACGACAAGCTTCGGCAAGAAATTGTCGCTAACGACAAAATAGTCAACTACGTCGATATCCCTTTGCAACACGTCAACGACGGCATACTTCGAAAAATGAATCGCCGCTCCGACGGTAAATCGATACGCGAGTTGTTCGATAATCTTTTAGAAGACGGAATCGCCGTCCGTTCTACGTTCATCTGCGGTTTCCCGTCGGAAACGAAGGATACGGTAGAGGAAGTTCGCGACTTCTTGACGTCCTACAGATTGCGCAACGTAGGCTTTTTTGCTTACTCGCGCGAAGAAGGAACCGCTGCGGCGAAATTCGACAAACAGGTGTCCGAGCGCGCCAAGAAAAACTACGTAAATACGTTATACGATGCGCAGTACGGAATTGCAACGCAGCTTAACTCGTCGGATGTAGGTAAAATTTACAAATGCGTAATTGACGATATAGGGGACGTTGCAGGGGATTACAGTGCTGCCGACGGATACAATTTCTACGAAGGGAGAACTTATTTTATGTCGCCCGATATAGACGGTATCGTGCATATAGCGTCTAAAACGCCCTTGCATTTAGGCGGGTTCTATGACGTCAAGATAACCGATTTCGAAGGATACGATTTGATAGGAGAAGTGGCGGAATGAATATACCAAACAGTTTGTCTTTAACGCGTATATGTCTCATACCTTTATTTATCGCCATGTATTTCGTTCCGTATGAATGGGGCGCGTATGCGGCAATAGCAGTGTTTCTTTTGTGTTGTTTTACCGATTTTCTCGACGGGTATATTGCGCGGAAATACCATATGGTAACGGATTTGGGTAAACTTCTTGATCCTATTGCCGACAAAATTTTAGTATGCGCCGCATTGTTCTGCGTCGTTGCGACTAATCCTCTGCAATACTTTTACGGATCGGTTTTCGATATGTCTTCCGAATTTGCCGCAAGCTTCGGAACGATCTTTCTTACGGTGGGTTCCATTTTGATACTTGCGCGCGAATTACTTATAAGCGCGGTCAGAATGATTGCCGCAAGTAAAGGAATTGTAGTGCAGGCAAATGTTTTCGGTAAAATTAAAACCGTTACGCAGGACGTCTCTTTGCCGTTGCTAATTCTCCTTAACGTAGCGAAAATGTATCAAGCGTTGAGTATGCGTCTGAATTCCGCAACGCTTTGGACCGACGTAATTTGGCTGATTTCGGTCATCGTATTCGGTCTTGCGGTAATTATGACGATAGTGTCCGGCGTTATATATATGGTTCAAAATAGAAAGGTGTTTGAAAATAAATGATAAAAATTTTAGCGAAAAACTTCAGTAAATCGGTGTCGTTTTTGTGCGGAAAGTTTGACGGCGAGTTTGCGCAATATGACGTTTGCCTCACAAACGACGTCAATTCCGCCAAACAAACCGTATCGAATGCGGTTGATTCCTCCTGTCAATCTTTGATAATTGTCGGCGACGTCGGCGCAAGTAGTACATTGTTTTCCGAAACGCTTAATCTTGCGATGTTTTACGATAAATTCGCAGAGAAGAATATCTTGCAATACTGTAAACTTTCAAAGACGGATATTCCTCCACAGCACGTTTTGGACAAGCTCTGCTCTGCGCCCGAAGCTTTTAATCATTATGCGTCCGCCTACGGGTATCAGTGCGCTTGTTACGGCGAATACAACAAATGCCACGTGTTTTTTATTCCCGACGATGTGCGCGAATGCGCTGTGCTGGACGAGAGTTACATAA
>JAMPAB010000013.1 GCA_023667435.1 Corallococcus sp.
TATCGAAATTCCGCAAAGCGAAATAATCAAAGAGAATTTCAACTCAGTAATCGCGTTAAAAGAAATGTGCGACAAATTGGCGTAAAAGGTTAGTAATGGACGAGTCGATATTCAGTTTGCTTTTTAACCGATTTCCCAAAAGCGTTTCGTTTTTCAGTGTTACGTTTGCGGTTTTCTGCTGCGTAAGTTTAATAATTTATTGGGCGTTGCCAAGTCGGCATCGCTACAAAGCGTTGCTTGTAAGCAGCGTCGTTTTTTACCTGTTTTTTCCGTGGTGGTTCGCTCTATTCCTGCTGTTCTCGACCGTAACGTCGTATTTTATAGCTCGCGCCATTACGAAAATAGACCGCAGTCAAAAGGTCTACCTCGAAAACAACAAGGACTTAACTTCGGACGAGAAAAAAGCATTTAAGGCAAAAAATAAAAAGAAGAAAAAAGGACTGATGATTGTAGGAATTCTGTCGGTTCTTATTCTTCTTGTCGTTATGAAGTATACCGACTTTATTATCGACAATATCAACGGCATATCTTCGTGGTTCGGCGCAAACAAAATCGAACATCTCAATCTCATACTTCCGCTGGGTATTTCATTTTATACGTTTCAAATCATCGGCTATTTGGCGGACGTTTACTGGTCCAAATACGAAGCGGAGAGTAATTTTTTAAGATACTGTTTATTTATCGTATTTTTCCCGAAAATCATGCAGGGACCAATCATTCGTTATAACGAAATGAAGGACGAACTGTTCGCGGACAAGAAATTCGATTACACTACTTTTACCGACGGATTAAAACGATTGGCGTACGGCTTTTTCAAAAAAATCGTAATTGCCGATTGCCTGTCGGTATTCGTAAACTGGGCGTTTGACAACGTCGCAGGTCTTTCGGGCTCTACTGCGTTTTGCGCGCTGATCGCGTATATGATACAGGATTATTGCGACTTTTCGGGATACATGGACATTACAATTGGTATCGCTATGTGTTTCGGAATCAAAATGCCCGAGAATTTTTGCCGACCGTATTTTGCGCGGACGATACCCGAATATTGGCGCCGTTGGCATATAACGTTGGGAACATGGTTTAAGGACTATATTTTCTATCCGATTTCTATGTCGAAATTCAGTCGCAAGTTAGGCGGCGTTTCAAAGAAAATATTCGGACCGAGCGGCAAGGTAGTCCCCGCGATTTTCGGACTAGTTATCGTATGGTTTTCGACGGGACTTTGGCACGGCGCAAGTTGGAATTACGTTTTGTGGGGAATGTATTACGGTTTGATTATTATATTAGGCATTGCCTTCGAACCGCTGTTTGCCAAAATCAAAGCGAAATTGCATATCGATACCGAACGCCCCGCGTTTAGAATTTTTCAACACGTCAGGACGATTTTGCTGCTAATGATAGGCAGGGTGTTATTTATGTCCAATTCTGTTCCCGACGCAATTATGTTTATAGGCAGAATATTTACTTCGTGGAATAATTTCGATTGCTCGGTAATCGGCAACGAAGTGTCGCTGTGCGTTTCTATGGGTATGTTTGCAATCGTTCTTGTCGTAGATATCATTCAGGAACGCCGTCCCGACAATTCTTTCTGCGATAAGTTGGCAAAGAGGCGCTTGCCCGTCAGGTGGTCGATGTATCTGTTGTTGATTGCCGTAATTATAGTATTCGGCTTCTACGGTACGGGGTTGCCCGTCGTCGAATTCGGCTACGTGCATTTTTAGTAAGGAGATTGTTATGACGAAGAAACAAGTTGTAAAAACAAGTATATTTGCGTTAATTCTCGTTGCGATTGTTTTGTGCATGTCGTTGATTAAGGTGCGTAATTATTCCGTAGACGAATTCTACTCGCAAGACGAAAACACGATTGACGTACTGACTATCGGTCCGTCTACTGTACAGCGCGGCTACGTTCCCGGCATCGCTTGGGGCGAATACGGCTATACGGCTTATAATTGGGGACAAACGCTTATTCACATCGAATCCGTCAAGATTATGCTCGACGAATTTGTCAAAACGCAAAACCCAAAACTCGTCTTCATAGATATCTATCCGCTCAGTTACCGTTCGTACGATACTTACACAAACAGGTTACAGTGGTTTATCGAGAGAATGCCCGAAGGCGAAAGCAGAGATTTTTACGCCGAGAAATACAGCGATATTTGCACTCTGTCGGAACCTGTAGTCAATTTGTGGGAAAAACATAATGTATGGCGCGACGTCGCCGTTTTGGAAAAATCCGAAAATTTCAACGGGTTTTTGCCCGGTAAAAAAGATAAGACTCTTGTGATCAAGCAGAAAGAAATAATGCAAAAGAAAGACGCAAATGCCGACGGCGTTCGCCCGCTAAGCGACTACAATCGGAATAATATCGTCGAGATATTAGATAAGTGCAAAGAAATCAATTCCGCTTACGGAACCGAATTTTTGTTCGGCATAATGCCGCGCTTTTATCTTTACGACGGTAAAGATACCGACGGCGATATTATCAACGGCGTCGCCACGCTTGAAAAATACTGTATGCCGTTAATTGTCGAAGCGGGATTCGACTATATAAATTTTTGCGACGAAGATTCTCTCGATCTGAATCCCGAAACCGATATGTACGACAGAGATCACTTAAACAAAGCGGGCGCGCTTAAATTTACCAGATATTTCAGCGAATATATAAAAAAAGAATACGGCGTTTACCGTCCAACGCACGGCGACTCTACAACGGCTCAGTACGATAAACTGTACTTGCATTCCAAGCATTATTTCGGTTTGGATTAAGTAAAGTTTCCGCGTATTCCGACGTTTTGCGTTTCGCCGAGCAGACGGCAAAAACTCGCATACGACGGGTGCTGCGTTAGCCATACAGAGTCGAACCTGCAAGGTTTTGACTACCGTATGGATAAAAGTTGAATTTTTCGGCTGCCGCGTTAATCCATACGTCGTGTTAGTTTATTTCCTACGCATTTGATATTCCGCAAAACTGATATCATACCGATAATACTCGGTATAAACGCATAAATAGAATTTAAAATCGATAAATTTTTTCTTCCGTTTTTAGGTTATTTTTTATCGGATTTATGCCTGCCCCGTAAGCTTGCAAACCGTCACATTACGACACGTCCGCGCTTCTCTGCCTGCATTGCCGTTCGCGCGGCAAATATCTTACGGAAATATTGTCGTAATATATATTATTAACTATATAATACTTGACAGCACCCCCCCCCCGTTATGATAAAATATTTTTTACTCTATAAAGTTATTTTTGGAGCAAATTTTACCCGTAAATACGGGGACAGGAGGAAATATGAAGAACAAATTACTACTTATTCTTGCTCTGCTGGCAATCGTTTGTCTGTCGGCGGGAGTATTAGTCGCTTGCAACACACGCGCGGACGACGATTCCAAAGTCGATTTCGCCGAAGGCGACTACATCATAGACAACAAAGACGTGGAATACACCGTCACGCCCGTAGGCGACAGTTATACCTACACGGGCAAACTGTACAAGATCAACTATCTTGTAAAAGACGGCAGTAAATCCTACATAATGTTAAGCGGCGAAAAGCTTAACGAAATGGCAATCGTCGGTTACAAAGGAGAAGTTAAATCTCTTTCCGTAAGCGACATCGAAAAAGGCGTAAAAGTAAACAAAAAACCGATTTCGATAAACGCCATTGCCGACAATGCGTTTTACGGCTGCACAAGTTTGACTTCCGCCGACCTTACGAAGAGCAATATGTCTTTGGCGTTTACCGTAGGCAAAAACGCGTTCAGCAGATGCACGGAGCTGGAAACGGTAACGCTGCCCGACAAAATCTACACGGTCGGCAACAGCATCGGAGAGCATGCGTTCAGTTACTGCCCGTCGCTTACGAGCGTCACCGTTACCGACAGTTTCAACGATCTGGGCGCTTATGCCTTCTACGGCTGCACTTCTCTGCCGAGCATTACGTTGCCCGACAGCATCAAGGTAATCAAAAACAGCACTTTTGCCAAATGCTCCGAGTTGGAAACTTTCAGCGGCGCTACCAAATTGCAAAGTATTCAGGAGTCCGCATTCGAAGAAACTGCCATTTCCGATTTTAACCTTGCGCAATACGACAAACTCGTCTACATAGGAAACCGCGCTTTCCGCTCCACAGAATTTACAAGCGTGACCGTTCCCGACAGCGTAACGTATATCGGAACGCAGGCATTCTACAACCTTCGCGAACTGAGAAGCGTCACACTGCCCTATATGGGCAACACCGTCAGCGGAAACGGCTGGACGTTCCGCTCCGAATTCGGAACGATTTCGGACAACCTTATGAAAGACCGTTCCGTAAAAGTTACGATTAAAGTTGCGGCGCAAATTCCCGCAAACGCTTTTGCAAACTGCGTTGACATAAGTTCATTAACAATCAACGCCCTCGCCGAAGACGATACGTACACAATATACGACGCGGACGGCGTTTCGTTCTCCACCATCGACGTTGTCTCCTCTACCGAAGTAGGAACGAGAGCTTTTGCGAATTGCGAGAATATGACTTCGGCAACGTTGCCCGAAGGAATTACGGAAATAGGCAGCTACGCTTTCGACGGCTGCGTTGCGTTGAAAAACACGACGTTCCCGCAAAGTCTTGAAACCATAGGAAGCTACGCTTACAGAGATACGGCTCTTACAACGGTAACGTTGCAAGACAACGTCGAAAGCATCGGTTCCGAAGCGTTTGAAAACTGCAGACTGACGGAGATATCGCTCAACAGAAATTTGAAAGAAATCGGTTACAGAGCATTCTTCGGATGCGCAAATCTTACAAGCTTTACCGTTCCCGAACGCGCAACAAAAATCGGCCGCGAAATTTTGGGCGACTGCGTAAGTCTCGAATCGCTTACAATCGACAGCTACAACTATATCGACCGTCCGACCGTATCCGACGGCGACGACGATGACGACGATTACACTACTACAAACGCGACGTTCGCTTACAAACCTTTGAGCAGTATGTTTTCCTCGTATACGGAATACGACTATTTGACAAACAGACTTTACGCGGCGCAATACAGCGCAAGCACAAGCGCTTACGTTTATCTGCCCTGCTCGCTTACGACCGTAACGCTTAACGGCGTCGATCGGGTTGCCGCAAGCGCGTTCAGAGGTTGGGAACAACTTGAAAACGTTGAACTGAATTTTGTAGACGAAGAAATGTACATCGGTTTCGATACGTATCCCATAAGCATTTGCGATTACGCGTTTTACGATTGTAAAAATCTCGAAACGTTGACTCTTACAAACGGCGATAACGTAGTAAAAATAGGAAGCCGCGCGTTTGAAAACTGCGAAAAATTCGACGCGGATGAATTGGTTAAATTCGACGGACTGAAAGAAATCAGTTACAGAGCGTTTGCGAATTCGGGACTTACGGGTTCGGTAACGCTGCCCGACACTTTGGCGGCTATCGGCACGGAAATCTTCTACGACTGCAACGGCATAACTTCGTTGACGTTCGAAGACTACGACTACACTTTCAATAACTCTTACAGCGTTGACTTTACAACCTACAACGGAATTATAGCGGCGTTGTTCGGCACAAGCTTAACAAACAGTCACGATATCCAAACGTACTACGTATCGGTATCGTCGGGATCGGGTTCGACGTACTTAGTCCCCAAATCTTTGATTGAAATTTCTCTACTCGACACAACCAGCGTTCCCGCTTACGCGCTGAACAATATGTCCTGCATCGAAACGCTTACGATAAGCAGCGATACTTCGTCTACGCAGACAACCGTTGCGCAAACGTCATTGCGCGGACTTACGTCTCTTACGACGTTGAATTACAATATTCCGTCGAAATATCTTACGGACTATTCTTATTGCGGAATATTAAACGGCGCGACAAATCTTGCTGCTGTAAACTTGTCGCTGTCCACTTCATACTCAAGCACAAGCTATTACCTTGCAACGCTGTTTACGACAAGCGGATTGGCAAGCAGCAACAGCTCGTTGCCCGCAAGTCTTAAAACGGTAAACCTGATTGCGCCCAACAGTTCTTCCTACTATTCCAATGCGTACGTTCCCGCAAGATTGCTTTACAATGCAAGTCGCGTCAATGAAATCACTTTTGAAAACGCAGGAAAAATCGTATCTATCGGAGAAAACGCATTTACGAATACTGCGATTCTCCGCACGATTCATACCCTCGAAGTAGTTACGGTAACCCCTGCCGAAGACGGCGAATCGGAACCCGAAACAACTACAACCACCTACACCACGTACACTTACAACGGTTGGATTTTGTCCGCAACGGGCGAAAACAATGCATACTATATCCCCGACGGAGTCGTAGGCGTTGTAGACGGAGCATTGCAGACGTTCGATACGCTGTACACAAACTTGTCCGTCTCGGAACTTAACGACATAAAATCACTTTCGGTAAACGATGAAGAAATCGTAGTAGCAATCGAAGAAGGTTGGACCGCAACAAGCGAAGATGAAGAACCGACTGATACGTTTGAAGTAATCACGCAAAACGACAGCACTTACCCGTTTACGGTAACGACAAGCGGCGGAACTGTTTACTCTATTACTTCAACAAACAAAGTCAGCAATTCAACATCGACATACAGAATTACAGCAGTAGGAAACGGTACAATCTCGTTCAACTATACCGCAAGTTCGGAATCAGGCTGTGACAGACTTATCGTGACGCATTACAGCTCGACAGGGACGATAATCGGTACCGTGCTTACAAAAAGCGGTACGGATTACGGCTCGACAAGCTATGAGATGAGCGACGGCGATTATCTGACTATTGTATATTCCAAAGACGGCTCGATTGACCGCAACGACGATTGCATTTATATCACGAACATAACTATCACTGCCGCGCAATAACCCGACTGCGTACGTCTAAAAAGTTTTAAGACCGTCGAAACAGACAATGCAGAACGGCCAGTCAGACGACTTTCAAAACCGCAATGCAATATAAAGCATCAACCCCACCGTTTAAATTTCGATGGGGTTGATTGTATAATACAAGGGCTGCCGCAAGCTTTATTACTTGCCACAGTCCTTTGTTTTGTAAAGTAATGAATTAAATAAGGAATGTTCGGCGGCAATTATCGGAAATTTCATCTGATTTACATAACCGTCTGATTTCGAGCATAACTTTTGTCCTTTAAGCGCATTAAATGACAAATACCTGCTTTATGTACAGTACAGGTAACAAAAATCCGCGCCTTAACGACGCGGATGGAATTGCCGTATTTAATTATTCTACGCTTAAAACATAGTAGTACAACGGTTGACCGCCGTAATGGAGAATAAATTCGATATCGGGGTGCGATGCCTGAAGCTGCTCGACGAAAGCTTCCGCTTTTTCTTCCGACACGTCTGCGCCGTAGTATAATGTAACGACTTCCTTATCTTCCGTAAGCATACCGTCTATCAAAGCGGCGGTAACTTTTTCCACGTTCTTGCCCGAAGTTACGATATTGCCCTTGTCCAAACCTATTATGTCGCCCTTCTTGATGGTGAATTTGTCTATTACCGTATCGCGCACGGCGTAGGTGACCTGCCCCGCGTCGACGCAAGAATATCCAGCCGTCATATTTTCCAAATTCTCCGACAACGAAGCGTCGGGACTGAAATTAAGCACGGCGGCAAGTCCCTGCGGAATATCCTTAGTCTGTAAAACGAAAATATTGCGGTTCTGCACTAACGTACGCGACTGTTCGGCAGACAAAATGATATTTTTGTTGTTAGGCAAAATGATTATGTTTTCCGCGTTGATTTTACGCGCGGCAGACGCTATATCTTCCGCCGAAGGGTTCATCGTCTGTCCGCCCTCGATAACCTGATCGACAAGCAAATCCTTAAATATGGCGGAGAATCCGTCGCCAGCGCAAACGGCAAGCAAACCTATGGGTTTACGCTCGGCTTCGTATCTGGCGCGCAGAACCCTGTTCTGCTCCATCATATTTTCTATCTTTACTTTGTCAAGCTCGCCCAAAGTTAACGCTTTAGACAACGCTTTACCAGGATTGTTCGTATGAACGTGTACTTTTACGAGCGACAAATCGCCTATACAAATTACAGAGTTGCCGATTTCGTTTAAATATTCGCGCAGTTTGTCGATATCCGTTACCGTCGTGCGTTTCTTTATGTTGATAATAAAGAATTCCGTGCAGTAACCGAAATCCAACTGTCCCAAACTTTCGTAGTCTACGATAAGTTCGCTGTCGTCGGGGAAAGCGGAATCGATTGACTGCGGTTTGACGGTTTCAGTCGGCTCGTATTCCTCCGCGCCCGTAATTTCCTGATCGAGATAACCCATAATAAGACCTTTAAATAAGGTTATCAGTCCGTAACCGCCGCTGTCTACTACCCCCGCGCGTTTGAGAACGTCCAACATATCGGGAGTCTGCGCCAAAGTTTCTTCGCCCTTTTGAAGAACGGCATTCATCAGTTTTTCGATACTGTTGGTACGCTTCGCCATATCTACGGCTTCTTCCGCCATAGAGCGTATTACGGTAAGAATCGTCCCCTCTTTGGGTTTGCTTACCGCCCTGTACGCAAGCTCCGTGCCTTCGCGCAGACCTTTTGCAAAAGAACGCGCGTCGCATTCGTCTTTTTGCGCGATAATATTGGAGAAACCTTTAAGTATCTGAGAAAGAATAACGCCCGAGTTGCCTCTTGCGCCGCGCAAAGCGCCTTTTGCGAGCTTATCGGAAAATTCCGACATTGACGTGCTGTTTAACGAATTTATCTCCTTAACGGCAGACATCATCGTAAGCGACATATTTGTTCCCGTATCTCCGTCGGGAACGGGGAAAACGTTGAGCGCGTCTACCTGCGCTTTGTTTACTTCCAGCATTTTACCGCCGGCGATAAACATACGTTTCATGACAGATGCAGTTATGTGCGTTGTTCCGGAATGAGCAGAAGCCATAGTATTTATATCCTCGTAATTTAGCTAAAGTAAGATGATTACAGCTTAACGCCCACAACGTGTACGTCGATTGAATCGACTATCATACCCGTAAAGTGTTCTAAGCCGTACTTGACGGTCTTTTTCAAACTGGAAGAAACGGCGGAAACGGGCAATCCGTATTTAATTTTTACAAATATATCGACAAAAATTCTGTCACCCTTAGTTGCTATCCTGACGCCGCGACTTTTACCGTTACGTTTGAAAATATCCGTAAACGAATCGGAGAAATTGAACGGCACGACTTCGACAACGCCGTAACATTCGGTCGCGAAGTGCCCTGCCAAAGACGCGATTACGTCGTCGGACACGGTAATAGCGCCGTAAGAATTCTTGGTACGCAATGCCATTCGATTTACCTCCTACTGTAAGTACATTTAATTTTACCGCAAAACTAGTATTTTAACAAGTAATTTTGCCAAAAAAGCGCCGTAAAAATATAATAAATTAACAAAAAACACAATATTTATTTTTTTTATACTATTCGCTTGCCAAATTTTGCAAAAAATGCTATCATATCTAAGCATTCACCAAACAAAATTATTTTACTTACACGGAGGTGTAATTATGTCCAAAGTATGCGCTATATGCGGTAAAGGCAAAATGTCCGGAAACAAAGTTTCGCACTCTAACAGAAAAACTCCCAAGACTTACAGCGCCAACCTGCAAAAAGTCAAGGTAGAAATAAACGGAAAAGAATCTACCGAATATGTTTGCACGCGTTGCATAAGAACGGCCAATAAAGAAAATTAACGGATACGGTCTTACCCCGACAACAGTCGGGGTTATTTTTTTCTTTTGCTATTGCAAAGACGGTGTTAATGTGTTACACTGGTTAAGTAACGACTCAAAGACAAATCGGTATTATGCGAATCGGCGTTCGGTATCGATGCAATTGCCCGTAAACGCAGTTTAACTTGCAACCGCAGGAACGGGCGATACGTATTTGCCGTCCGCGACGTTTGAATAACTTTGCCGTCGAAAACGAAGAAGGAGGACACGCAACGTGTTGGGTCTGCTTGCCGAAATCGGCAATACTTGGTCGCTTCCGTTTGAAAACCCGTTTATTATCTGGTTTCAAAATTTAGGCGGCAAAGGTAGTTTTTTACACTACTTTTTGTATTATATAATGAATTTCTTCTCTATGTTCGGAGAGGAAATGATACTTGTGGGAATAGTAGGATTGCTCTACTGGGGACTGGATAAAAAAGGCGGAGAAAAAGTGGGATTTATGATGATTTCCGCAACAATCGTCAATCCGTTGATAAAAAACATAGTCTGCCGTACCCGTCCGTTCGACAGCGAAGCGGGGATAGCGAATCTGCGCGACGTGGACGGCTACTCGTTTCCGTCGGGACATTCGTCGGGCTCTGCCGCAACTTTGAGCGCGACAACTCTTACTTATAAGGACAAAAAACAGAAGTGGCTGATTGCTCTGTGCGTCATAGTTCCGCTGCTTGTGGCTCTGTCGCGGACGTTCGTAGGCGCGCATTATCCTACCGACGTAGTGTGCGGACTTGCGCTGGGAGTAGGTATAATATTTCTTATAAACTTCCTCTATTCCGTAATCCCCAACAAATATTTCCTCTACGGCGGCATGGCAATTTTGGGACTTGCCGGTTTCTTTTACTGCACCACAAGCGATTTCTACACCGCATACGGACTGTTGATCGGTTTTATTTGCGGAGTGATTTTCGAAGAAAAAGTAAGCAAGTTCGACAATACGAAAGTCTGGTGGAGAATAGTCCTGCGCGTAATAGTAGGCGGAGCGCTGTTTTTGGGTCTTAACGAAATAATCAAGCTTCCCGTAAAGCTTGCCTATCCCGATTACGCCGACGCGGTATGGTTCGAACGTATCTTCCGAGTATTGAGATACGGCATAGTTACTTTTCTGTTGATAGGCGTATACCCGATGCTGTTTAAACAAACCGAAAAGCTGTGGAAAAAATTCGGCTGGCTTAAAGAACAGGCGGAACAGGAAATTCCAAACGACGGCGAAGTTCTGCCCGTTGCTACGCTCAAGAAAAACGTTTTGGCTATTGCAGGTTTTGCCCTTTCGTTCGTAATAGGATTTGCAGGCATCGTCCTGTCGGCGATAGGCTGTAAACGCGCGCGCAAAGACGGATACGACTGCAAGCGTCTGTCGGTAGCGGGTATTGCGATAAGCTGCGTATGGATACTGATATTCGCAGTATGTATGCTTGCGATGATTTCCTGCCTTAAAGGCGAATATCTGTTTATGAAAGGTTAGAAACTCAACTTATTAAAACGGCGATTGAAATTTTCGTTTCAAACGCCGTTTTTACTGTAAAATTTTTTACGGTCTATCTTCTTCCGATAACAAGCTTGCCTAAAATCACTTTTAATACCGTTCCCAAAGGGGCGGGCAATTTGACGCACCATATTTTACTTTTCATATATCGCTCCATACGTTTTTTACAACAATATATGAATCTGCTTTACAAAACGTTACGACTTCCTCAATTCGGAAATTATTTCCTTACGGTTGGACGCTTGCATTACCGCGCTGCCCGCAACTAAAATATCCGCGCCCGCCTCAATCGCCTTTTTTGCCGTAACGGCGTTTATTCCGCCGTCGACTTCGATTAGCGCGTCGGGAAAAAGACGCCTCGCCTCACGTATTTTGTCGAGACTGCTTTCGATGAAAGCCTGACCGCCGAATCCCGGTTCGACAGACATGATTAAAATCATATCCAACAGATTTTTATACGGCAAAAGCGCCGAAACGGGCGTGTCGGGTTTGACGGAAATGCCGACTTTTTTGCCGAGAGAACGTATCAATTTTGCGGTTTCTTCCGCTTTGTCGGTAGCTTCCAAATGAAACGTGATTATATTAGCTCCCGCTTCGGCGAATTGCACCGCGTATTTTTCGGGTTCGGCAATCATCAAATGCACGTCCAAAGGTATGACTACGCACCTGCGAATACTTTTTAAAACGGGAATTCCGAATGAAATATTCGGTACGAATTTGCCGTCCATTACGTCGAAATGAATCCAGTCCGCGCCGCACTTTTCAAGCGATTTGCACTCCTGCTCCAAACGGGCAAAGTCTGCGGATAATATCGATGGGCTGACGAATATTTTTCTCATATATGCTCCTTGTAGTCTGCTTTTGAAAAAATTTTTACAAAATTCGACAAAAACTTCCTCTAAAAACAACTTGTTTTCGCCCAAATACGAAGATGAATGGAAATACAAGCAAAAGTTTTTCATCTCCTATTATTGACAAACATATCACATTTTTATGTGATTAGTCAACAATTTCAGTATTGATTTTTTTCGAATTCGCAAAGTTCGTTGTATTCTTCGACGTATCGATTGTAGCGTTTCTCGGACAGTTTACCTTCTTTTACAGCGCTACGCACGGCGCAATCGGGTTCGACGGTATGCGTACACGAACCGTACCTGCAATCGCGCGACAGCTCCACCATATCGTCGAGATACAGCCGCAATTCGTCCGAGCGTATTCCCGCGAGATCGCACAGCGAAAATCCGCAGGTGTCCGCGATAAAACCTCCGTACGCTCTGTGCAGCGTTGCGTGTCTGGTAGTATGCATACCTCTGCCCGTTTTAAGCGATAAAGCTCCGATTTCGCCGTACGCTTCGGGCAAAAGAGCGTTTAAAAGAGACGTTTTGCCTACTGCCGACTGTCCTGCAAAACACGCCGTTTTGCCGTCGAGATATTTTTTAAGAACGCTTGCGCTGCCGTCAAAAGCAGATACGGAAACTATATCGGCAACGCTGCCGTAATCTTCTTGCGCAGACAGAAGCGTCTTATCGGACAAATCCGATTTATTGACTACGATGACGGGATATATTTTTTCCTGAAAACAGTTGATCAAAACCTTGTCTACGAGGTAAAAATCCGGTGCGGGTTCGTCCGCCGCAACGATAAAGCAAACGTCTACGTTGGCAATTTCCGGACGCGCGAGCTTGTTTTTTCTCGGCAGCACCTCAGTTATTACGCCTTTGCCGTTTTTGAGAGGGTCGAATAAAACCGCGTCTCCTATTATTACGTCGCTGTCTTTAAAACGGAATTTCTTAGGGGAATAACAAACCGTTTTCTTTCCCTGTCCGTCCATAACGGCGAACACGCCGCCTACGGACTTAACTACGATTGCGGATTTACTCATAATTTATCTTCCAAATAACGACGGCGGAGCTGTCCGCAGGCGCCCTCGATATCCTGTCCCATAGTTCTGCGACGGGTCGCCGATATGCCTAAATCCTCCAAATACTTCAAAAACCTTTTGACGTTTGCTTCGCACGTGCCTTTAAGTCCCGTCTCTTTTACGGGATTTAACGCTATGACGTTGACGTGAACGGACATACCTCTAAGCGCCGCCGCCAGTTTTAACGCGTGCGCGCGGCTGTCGTTCCGTCCGTCGATAAGGGTATATTCCATAATAACGCGTCTGCCCGTTTTTTCGAAGTAGTAGCGCATAGCGCTTATCGCTTCTTCTACCGAATACGCATTGGTAACAGGCATAATCAGTTTGCGTTCCTCGTTGTCTGCATTGTGCAGACTGAGCGTCATATTGAGCGAAAAACCCATGTCGGCAAGCTCTATGATTTTAGGAACGATGCCGCAGGTAGAAAGCGAGATATTGCGTTCGGAAACGTTTAGTCCCTCTTTCGCGGTTACAAGACGCAGAAATCCGACTACGTTATCGAAATTGTCGAGCGGTTCTCCGCTGCCCATAAGCACGATATTGGTAACGTATCTGTCCTTCTGTTCCGACAAAGCGTTGACCAGAACGACTTCGGAAAGAATTTCGCCCGCAGAAAGATTGCGCACCAGACCGTTTAGCGTACTTGCGCAAAACTTGCAACCCATACGGCAGCCGACCT
This sequence comes from Corallococcus sp., assembly GCA_023667435.1. Lineage (GTDB taxonomy): Bacteria > Bacillota > Clostridia > Christensenellales > CAG-314 > Fimimonas. The sequence goes on from JAMPAB010000013.1 coordinate 13,836, forward strand.
GACTGGATACGCACAAAGTGTTGCCGTACTTATACTTCATCAACACCCCTTCTACCACGTTGCCGTCTTGCAATTCGAACAAAAATTTTTGAGTACCGTCGGCAGACGTCAACGTTTTGACGATCTTACTTGCCTGAGCTACGCAGTTTTCTTTAAGGCGTTCGCGCAGAGCTTTCGAGACGTTGGACATACCGTCGAAATCGACGCCCTTTTTTAACCAACCGAAAATCTGCGCGGCAACGTACGGCTTAACGCCGTAGTTTTCCGTAACGTATCGGGTAAGTTCGGGTAATGAAAAATCTTGTAGTATAACCATAAATTTACTGCTCCGCGCGTTTCAATACGGCGACGTAAAAACCTTGCGCGCCGTCTTTGTGAGGTAAAAATTGATAAAAATTTTTGCCGTCTGCATTGGGAAATTGCGGCAAAGAAATAACGTCGTATCCGAAATCGGTATGTTCTTTCAGAAATTTGCGTACGTTTTGTCCGTTTTCGTTGTCGAACAGCGTGCAAGTGGAATAAACCAGATATCCGCCCTTTTTTACATAACGCGAACAGTTGTCCAATATAGCGTATTGCAATTTCATAAGCTCCGATATGTCTTCGTTTTTCCGAAACAGTTTGATATCGGGTCGATTGTTCAAAACGCCGAAACCGCTGCAAGGAACGTCGCATAGGACGCAATCGAACAACGATTCGAATTCCTCGCGGTATTCCGTCATGTCTAAACAGCGCGTTTCGATTTCGACGCGCATACGACTTGCGTAATTCTCGATAAGCCGTACTCGGTGAGGGTGAACGTCGCAGGACACTACGCGTAAAGACGGGCGCAGTTGTTTGACGTAAACGGACTTGCCTCCCGGCGCAGCGCAGCAGTCCAAAAAGCTTCCCTGCAAAACTTTTTGCGCGCAAATGCGCGCAATCGCCATAGACGACAAGCTTTGAACGGTGACTGTTCCGTCGGTCAAATTCGGACTGCCGTCAATGTAAAAAGCATCGTCAAAGGGCGTTATTTGCGCTTTAAAGCCGAAATGCTTCTCTATATAAGAACAATCGACTCCGCCTGCAAACCTTGCGGTAGTCCTTTCTTCGGGCGGAAAAGATACAATCTCGAACGCCTCGTCTTTGCCGTAATCTTTAACTAATTTTTTCAACGCCCACAACGGATACGAATATTTAACGGACAGATTTTCCAACTCGTTTTCGGGATAATCGTCGAAAGATTTGACGGTTGCAGACATATTTTTCAACGTGGCGTTTACAAAACCGACGACGTATCTGTCTCCCGTAACTTTGGCAAGTTCCGCTATGTCGTTAACAACGGCGTAGACGGGCAAGGATAAATTTTCCAAACAATACGCGCCAATTTTGAGGAAAATAAGCGCGTCGCCTTTGGGCGTTTTCTTTACGTATTTGGATATAACGTAATCGAGTTTTATATCGTTATCCAACACGCCGTAAACGACTTTCGTGATAAGAGCTTTGTCCTGTTTTTTACAAAACGACAACGTTTTATTAAGAGATATAGACGAAAAAGCTTTGTTGTCGTAAACGTCCTTTAAGGTTTGATAGCTTTTTAAAAAGGCAGTGTTCATCATTCACCCAAAACGGCACCTGTCGGCAGTTTTCTTCCGCAGAGAAAACTCGCAATATCCATACGTTTGGAGTTTTCCGCCTGAATCTCGACGATATTAACCGCCCTGCCGTCTCCGCACATTACGGCAAGCGTCTTTTTGCCGCATTCCACCACTTGCCCCGCTTGTCCTTCGTATTCTTTTTCCGACAAACGCAAAGCGTAAATTTTAAGACGCTTTCCCGAATAAGTTGTATATGCCGACGGCGAAGGACTCAACGCGCGAACGAGATTTACTACGTTCACGGCGGAATCGTTCCAGTCTATACGTTCCTTTTCGGGCGCGATTTTACTGCAAAAAGTCGCTTCCTCTTCGTTTTGCGGCGCGTAAACGGCTTTGCCCGATTGAATAAGCTCCAACGCTTCGACAACGGCTTCCGCCCCCAGATGCGACAACCGCTCGAACAGTTCGCCGTTTGTTTCGTAAGGCAATATATCCAACGGTTTTTGCAGAATAATCTCGCCCGCGTCCACTTGACGGACCGTGTTGAGGATCGTTATACCCGTACGAGTCAGTCCCGACAGCACCGCGTACTGAATGGGAGCCGCGCCGCGAAGTTTCGGCAAAAGCGAGCCGTGAATGTTTATTATTCCGTGCGGCGCTATATCTATTATTTCCTGAGAAAGAATCTGCCCGTAAGCTGCCGTTACCATTATGTCGGGGGCAAGACTTCTAAGCGTTTCCGCGCCGTCCCGTGAAATTTTTTCAAACTGAAACAACGGCAAACCGTTTGCCAGCGCGAATTTCTTAACGGCGCAATACTCGGTTTTTCCGCGAGCGCCCGCCTTGTCGGGTTGACAAACGCAAGCGACCACCTCGTGCCATTTTGCAATTTCGGTAAGGGCAGGCACGCCGAAAGACGGCGTTCCCAAAAATACTACTCTCATGCCTTCACCTTAATCGTACACTTTTCTGATCATTTTGTCGGTAAACAATATGCCGTCCAAATGATCCATTTCGTGCAGAAACACGCGCGCGAAATAACCTTCCGCTTCCAATGATACTTTTTCGCCGTGTCGGTTGTAATACTCTATTTCTATTTGTTTGGGACGCTCTACTATTCCGCGAAAACCTTCGACCGACAGACACCCCTCGTTGTCAACGCACTTTCCGAAACTTTTGACAAGTTTGGGATTAACTAATTCGTAAAGCTTACCGTCGTACTCCACAATGCAAACGCGTTTGAGTATGCCTACCTGCGGAGCCGCAAGCCCCAACCCCTGCGCGGAATCGAGAGTTTCTTTCATATCGTCCAAAAGCTGAGCCAACTTTTCATCGAACGCTTCGACGACTTTGCACTTCTTACGAAGCAGAGGATCGCCCATTTTAACTATATTTCTTCTTGTCATAATTTCACCTTAGGATAAATTTTGCGGATTTCTCTCTACAAAAACCTGAACGCCGCCGCGTTTCTTTCCGTCGCAAACCGCGTATATACGAGGCAATATTCCGCTTATATTCGCTCTCGACAATTTTATCAGTATCTGAAAGCGGAATTTTTTTTCTGCGCGCTTTATGGGACAGCGCATTTTGTCCATATACAAAAAGTCGCTTGTATTAGACGTTTTAAGTTCGTTCAACGCGGCGTACTGCTCGGTCAATTCGTCTATGCAGTCCTGCTCGTTCTCGCCTTGATAAAGTATTCGCAATATTTCGCAAAACGGAGGAAATCCGCCCGCTTCTCTTAACGAAATTTCCCTCTTGTAAAACCCGATATAATCCTGCTTTGCAGACAACTGCAAACAGTAATGCGACGGCGTATACGTCTGCAATACCACCTTGCCGGGATTTACGTCCCGTCCGCTGCGTCCCGCCACTTGCGTTATAAGCTGAAAAGTACGTTCGGTAGCAAGATAATCGGAATGATGCAAGCTCTGATCGCCGTCTAAAACGCCGACGAGAGTTACTTTGGGAAAATCGTGTCCCTTAGCGATCATCTGCGTGCCTACAAGTATCTGCGCTTCTCCGCGCGCAAACGCTTCCAAAATTTTGCCGTGACTTTCCTTAGTCTGAGTAGTATCCGCATCCATACGCAAAACGTTTACGTCGGGATACATAGCTTTGAGCAAATCCACTACCTGCTGAGTACCTATCTTTCCCTGACGGAAAGCTTTTTCGCCGCAATCGGGGCATTTGTTCAACATATAGTATCTTTTGCCGCAGTAGTGACACTTCAACATATCGTCCTCGCGATGCACCGTCAAACTGACGTCGCAGTCTGCGCACTTAGCCACGTAACCGCATTTTGTACACATCAAAAAGGAGGAAAAACCGCGCCTGTTTAAAAACAGCATCGCCTGATTGCCCTGTTCCAACGTTTCGCGCAACCTCTGTTTGAGTAATCCCGAAAAGATTCCCTTGTTTCCGTTGCGCGTTTCTAACGCCATATCCACTATCTCAACCGCAGGCAAAGGACGTCGATTGATTCGCTCGGGCATCTCGATAAGCTTGAATTCGCCCTGTTTTGCGGCGTAGTAACTCGAAAGGCTAGGCGTGGCGCTTCCCATTAACAGCAACGCGCCGTTCTGCTTTGCGCGGAACTCCGCCACTTTAACGGTGTTGTAACGGGGATTGAAATCGGATATGTAACTGCCGTCGTGTTCCTCGTCGATGATTATCGCGCCTATATCCGTCAACGGCGCGAAAATGGCGCTTCTCGCCCCTATCGCTATCTGAGCTTCGCCGTTTTTAAGACGCAGCCATTCGTCGTACCGCTCGCCTGCCGACAATCCGCTGTGCAGCAGCGCGACGTTATCTCCGAATCGCGCGCGAAGCTGTCTGAGCATATTCGGCGTAAGGGCGATTTCCGGCACGAGCATAATGCAGTTTCTGCCGTCTTCTACTATCTTTTCTATTACCGTTAAGTAAACTTCCGTTTTGCCGCTGCCGGTAACACCGTGCAAAAGATACTTTCCGCTTTTATCCGACAAGACCGTATCGACCGCATTCCGTTGAGCGGCAAGCAGATTATGTTTGAAGTCTGTTGAGGCGCGAAGGTTTTTGTATGGCAAACGTCTCATCGAAACGTCTCGCGTTTCTACGATTCCCTTGTCGATAAGCGCCCTTAAAGCGCCGTTGCCGAATTCGGCGTTGAGCTTTTCGCACAACGTTGCGCCTTTAGTATACAAAAAAGACACCAACTCCCTCTGCTTTACCGCGTTGGGTTTCAGAGAATCGAGAATGGCGTCAAGACTGTCGTTCGACGTCAACGCGGCTTGCCTTTTGCTTAGAACTTTAACACGGTTGCCGCGCATTTGCGCAGGAATGAACAATCTCAATACGTCCGCCCAACGCAGGTGATATTCCTGCCGCATAAATTTTCCGAGTTCGATAAGCTCGGGAGAGATAGCGGCAAAATCGTCGAGAGAACGTATAATTTTCTTCAATTTTTCCGCAGGGCAGTCGGTAGTTTCTTTTTCCGCAATTATATAACCTTCTTTTTCCTTTGCGCCGAAGCTTACCATAACGCGTTGCCCGACGGCATACCCGTCGCCTGCATAGTCGAATATGCGATCCACTTCGCTTGCGGAAATATCTACTATTACGGAATAAATCATTTGCCTATTGCCCTGTCAAGTATCATATCGGCTATATCCGACTTCGGCATTTTCGGAAAATCCGTTTCATCATGTTCGGTAACGAACGTAACGACGTTTGTGTCGCTGCCGAAAACGTCGTTGCGCTTTACGTCGTTTAATACGGCGAGATCCGCATGCTTTTTAACGAGCTTTGCCCGCGCGTTAGCAACGCCGTTTTCCGTTTCCGCCGCAAAAATACACAAAAATTTACCGCCTTTCCGCTTGCCGACAGCTTGAGCGACGTCGGTATTCTTGACGAAATCGACAGTAAGCTTTTCCGTCTTGATTTTGTTTTCGGAAACGGTCTTCGGTCGGTAATCGCAAGGCGCGCCCGCCATAACGAAAATATCGTGTTTGTCTGCAACTGCCAGCGTTTCGCGCGCCATGTCGTCTGTCGAGACTACGTTTACGACCTTTGCGCGCGAATCTATATCCGCCGTATGACTGCCGAGTATGACGGTCACTTCCGCGCCTCTGTTCAATGCGGCGCTTACGACGGCAGATCCCATCTTACCGCTGGAAAAATTAGTTATGCAACGCGCGTCGTCCAGCTTTTCCGCCGTTCCGCCGCAGGTTACAAGCACGCGTTTTCCGAGTAAATCACGATTGACGCAAAGCAGATTTTTGCAGAAATTCACAATGGTTTCCGGCTCCGCCATGCGACCTTTGCCGTTGTCTCCGCAAGCCAAAAATCCCGTTTCGGCTTCGACGACTTTAACGCCGTCTTTAATAAGCGTATTTAAATTACGCTTGAACGGGGCGCTTTCGTACATATTGCAATTCATAGCGGGACATACGACTTTGGGCGCAACCGTCGCCATATAAGTAGTAGACAGCATATCGTCCGCAATACCGTTTGCCAACTTGCCGATAATATTAGCGGTTGCAGGGCAAATAAGCAGTAAGTCGGCTTTCTTCGCCAAAGATACGTGCTCTACTTCCCAGTGTCCGAAGCGTTTGAACATATCCGTTATCACAGGACGGTTGGACAGCGTCTCGAAAGTCAACGGCGCGACAAATTCCGTAGCGTTTTCGGTCATTATAACGTCTACGTTAGCGCCCGCCTTTTTGAAAGAGCGCACCACCTGACACACCTTATATACGGCTATGCCGCCCGATATGCCTATTACGATGTTTTTACCTTGCAGTTCGTTCATCGGTTACTTTTTACTGATTTCCAAAATACCCTGATCGAATTCTTCCGAAGCGTATGAAATAGGTTTTGCGTCTTGCGGAAGATCGGGACTGTTGTTGAGTTCCTTAGCTCTTTTTGCCACAACGCAGCACAGCGTATATTTGTCGCCTGCTTTTTCTGTCAATTCGTCAATCGGCGGTTTCGTAATCATATTACTTTCTCCTTTCTTTCAATATTTCGATAATTTCCGCTACCGCTCTTTCCACGTTGTCGTTCATAATGCAGTAGTCGTATTTGTAACGTTGAGCAAGCTCGAGTTTATTGCGCGCCATACGTATCTGAATTTTATCTTCGCTTTCCGATCCGCGCTTGACCAGCCTTTCGTACAGCGCCTCCTCGCTGGGAGCTTCGATAAAGAACAGAATACTGTCGGGATAATTCTGCTTGACTTGAAGCGCGCCCTTAACGTCTATTTCCAAAATTACGTCTTTGTTAAAGCGCAGCATATCTTCCACAAACTTTTTGGGCGTGCCGTAATAGTTTTCGAAATGCTGGTCGTACTCCAAAAGTTCGTTTTTGCGCACCATTTCCAAAAATGTTTCGGTAGATACGAAAAAATAGCTTCTGTCCTTTCTCTCGTTAGGACGCGGCGCGCGCGTCGTAACCGAACACGACATAACGAGGTCGGGCATCTGACGCATAAGCTCGGCGCAAATCGTTCCCTTGCCCGCTCCGCTCGGACCCGATACTATTATTAACTTGCCCATTCCGTTTTGTTCCATAAATTTCTCCTGTGTGTTATTCTATATTCTGAATTTGTTCTCTGATTTTTTCTATTTCGTTTTTCATTTCCAAAGCGACGTTCGTCAACTCCAGAAACGAAGACTTGCTGCAAATAGTATTCGTTTCGCGGTTAAATTCCTGCACCAAAAAATCCAGTTTTCTCCCGACAGGCTCGGACAATGACAGCAACTCTCTCGCGCGGTCGATATGACTTGACAAACGGGTAATTTCTTCGTCTATGCACGACTTATCCGTAAAGAAACATACTTCGTTGACAAGCTTGTTTTCGTCAAGAACTGCCCCGTCCAACGCCTCTCGCACGCGCGCCGTAAGCTTTTCGCGATACTGTTCGGCGACCTTAGGCGCGTACAGCTTTACCTGCCGCAGCAAACCTTCCACGTTATCGATTTTTTTCAAAAGATCGACTTGCAACGCGTCGCCTTCCTTTTTACGCATTGCGTTAAGCTCCGCAACCGCGCAATCCACCGCTTCGACGAGCATTTCGCGAAGAACGCTTTCATCCTCGTCCGCCTGAGTAAGAGTAAGCACCTCGTTACTGCGCATAAGAGCGTTGATATTGAAATCCTTCGCCAACTCGGGAAATGTTTCGGCAAGCTGCTTCGCCGCGTCGACGTACCCCGTCGCCAAAGACAAGTCGACGCTGACCGTTTTGCCGCCGTCGCCCAGACGGTTGTAGTTTATGAAAACGTCCACATGTCCGCGCGAAAGTCCTTTGCTCAGTCCCGAACGGATTACGTCTTCGTATGCAATAAACATACGCGGAATCTTTGTTGAAACGTCTAAAAATCTGTGGTTTACGCTTTTAAGCTCCACCGTAAGTTCGCGATCGTCCCTTACGACAACCGCTTTGCCGTACCCGGTCATACTTTTCATAAGTCACCCCGCGTTATAAAACGCATATTTCAACTATATATATTAACACAAATAAATCAGTTTTTCAATCAAATTGATATTATTTAAAAATTTATTTGCTCTGCCGTTTATAATAATTCTTTGAATCGGGATTCGTCGATTATTTCTATCCCGAGAGAACGCGCCTTGTCAAGCTTGCTTCCGGCAGCTTCTCCCGCTATTACCAAATTGACGCTCTTAGATACCGACGACGACAGTTCTCCGCCGCGCTCCTCGATAAGAGCGGACGCTTGCGAACGGGTAAACTCGGAGAGGGTTCCCGTAAGCACCACTTTTTTACCCGAAAACGCTCCCGTCTTGCGCGTTTCTTCGTAAACGGGGTCTATGCCTATTTTTTTGAGGCGGGACAAAATTTCCAGATTTTGTTCTTCGGCAAAATACTGAACTATGCCTTCGGCGACTATTTCCCCTATTCCGTCGATTTCTGCAAGCTGCTCCGCAGAAGCGTTTCTCACTCCGTCGACGCTTTTAAAGCGCGCCGCGAGATCCTTTGCAGTAACCGTTCCCACGTTGTCCAAACCCAACGCGAATATAAATTGCGGCAGCGCAACCGCTTTGCTGTCGGTTACTGCTTTGACTATATTGTACGCTTTCTTACCCTTGATTCCGTCAAGAGTAAGCAGCTGTTCTTCCGTTAAGTTGTACAGATCCGCAACCGACCGAATACCCAATTTGTCCGCAAGTAACTGCACGGTTTTTTCGCTTATGCCTTCTATATCGCAAGCGTTTTTCGAGCAGTAATGAGTTATGCGCTGCACTATCTGACTACGGCAATGCTCGGCGTTGACGCAATAGAGATGGGCGCCGACTTCCTCCAACGGCATACCGCAATCGGGACATTTCGTCGGCTTTTCGATAGGAACGCCGCTGTCGTCCGCCGCGCCCAAAATCTCGGGTATAACGTCGTTGCTTCGACGCACGAAAACAAGAGCTCCCTTTTTCAGGCGTTTACGCGTTATGTCGCCGAAATTGTTCAGCGTTGCTTTCTGTATGGTAGCGCCGCACAGCTCGACGGCTTTAAGTTTGCCTATGGGCGTCAGTTTGCCCGTTCTGCCGACCTGCCATTCCACGTCTTGCAAAACGGTCGTCACCTGCTCGGCGTCAAACTTGTAGGCTACCGCCCATTTGGGGAATTTGTCGGTATATCCCAACTCGTCGCGCAACGAAAAATCGTTTACTTTAATCACGACGCCGTCTATGAGGAAATCGTAGCCGCTGCGGGAAGCTCCTATTTTTTCGATTATGCCGCGTATTTCGCTAAAAGTACGCGCTTTTTCGAAAACGTAGTTTGTAACCATTCCGCAAGATTTGAGAAAATCAACGAGTTCCGTCTGGGAAGAAACGTCGAGTCCTTCTTCGTAACCGTTGCTGTAAAATACCACGTCGAGATTACGCTCCGAAGTCACTTTGGGATTGAGATTGCGTATCGCTCCTGCGGCTGCGTTGCGCGCGTTTTTGAGCTTATCGGCGGGATGAGCGGAATTGTATTTATCCAAAACGGACAAACGCATTATCCCCTCGCCCTGCAACTCGCATACGCCCTTAAAAGGAATCGTAAGCGGTACCGAACGTATCGTCTTGACCTGCTCGGTTACGTCCTCGCCCGTCACTCCGTTGCCCCGCGTAGAAGCGCCTTGAAAAATGCCGTCGCGGTAAGTGACGTTTATAGTAAGACCGTCGTATTTTAGCTCTACGGTAAATTCGACGTCGCCCAACTCCCTGTTTACTTTTGCAACCCACTCCTCGAGCTCGCCGAAACTTTGCACCTTATCTAAACTGTAAAGCCGCTTTAAGTGCCTGTGCTGAACAAAATTTTCCAACGGTTCGCCGCCGACCCTGCGAGTGGGACTGTCGGGCAGAACGACGCCTGTCTGTTTTTCCATTATGAGAAGCGCGTCGTAAAGCGCGTCGTACTCCGTATCGGGCACGGACGGGTTATCCATAACGTAATATTCGTACGCCCATTTATTAAGCTGATCTACGATTTGCCGCATTGTCATAATGCATAACTCCTTTTACGAACGGAAACGCGTCGCGTTTAACGCAAGTACGCATATTTGCGATTGCGTTAACGCTTGCCGACGTATTCCGTAATTTACCTGCCGCGTCGAACGACGTCAAACCTACGACGGTTTATACAGTTTCGAGCGGAGCGAATTTCAGATTAAGAGATTTTTTACCGACGTTTTCGAAAACGATTTCGGCGACGTCTCCTTTTATTAACAAAATCATTCCAACGCCGAAAGAGGAATGTTTAACTTTTTGACCCACTTTGTATTTGCTTATTTCCCCCGCGCTTTTGCCCTGATTTGGCGCCTTGTCGGAAAAGTCTCGTTCTATCAGTTTATCCAAAAATCTATCGTCGGATAACTGCCGTTCGGAAACGGCAGGACGCGGCGGAGAAAGAAACTTTTGAACTTCGACGTAATACTTGCTGGGCATATTGCGCTGAGCCTGCCCCCACAGATAGCGCGAATTCGTCTTTGTAAGATACAGGCGTTTCTCCGCGCGCGTGACGGCAACGTACATAAGACGGCGTTCCTCCTGCAAACCTTCCGATTCGTAGGTAGCTCTGCTTGTGGGGAAAATGCCTTCTTCAAGCCCGACAACAAAGACCACCTTGTACTCCAAACCTTTTACTGCGTGAATGGTAGCTATGGTAATATAATCGGAATCGGTATTGTCTGCGTCTCCTTCGTTATCCAGACTTACCGTTTCCAAAAAGTCCTGCAACGTAGCGGATGGGTTTGCCGCCTGAAATTCCGCCACTTCCGACTCGAACGCGTCTATATTCATAACGCGGTCGTCTTCCTCGTTTTCGGAGTAAATTTCCCGAAATCGCAAAGCGGAAATAAGATTGCGGACAAACGCTTGAAGAGGTAAATTCGCCGTTTTGTAAAAACCGTCTATTAGCTTGTAAAATTCGGAAAGCTTTCCCCGTATAGAGGAGGAAACGGTATCGAGATTTCGTTCGTCGGATATGACGTCGAGCAAAGGGAGAGCGTACTCGGCGGACAAATCGCGGAGCTTAGCGATTGTGCCGTCGCCTATTCCGCGTCGTACGGGCGCGTTTAAAGCCCTTATAAACGCTTCTTCGTCGTAACGGTTATGTACCAAACGCATATAGGCAAGCACGTCTTTGATTTCCCTGCGTTCGAAAAATTTAAATCCGCCGAACACCCTGTACGGCATACGGTTTTGACGGAAAAGATGCTCGAAGCTGCGCGATAACGCATTGACGCGCATAAGCACGGCAAAATCTTTGTAGCGGTAACGCGGATTCATATACATAATGTTTTTTATCTGCTCGGTAACGAAATACGCTTCGTCCTGCTCGTTGTACGCGCTGAACAGCTGCGTCTTTACGCCCTCCTCGTTGTCCGTCCACAATACTTTGTCGAAACGGTTGCCGTTTTTAGATATGATAACGTTTGCAACGTCCAAAATACGCTTGGTGGAACGGTAATTCTGTTCCAGTTTGTACACGCTGCAATCGGAAAAGTCCGCCTGAAACTTTTTTAAATTGTACGACTCGGCGCCGCGCCAACTGTAGATCGACTGATCGTCGTCGCCGACTACGAATATGTTGCGGTGTTTTTCTCCGAGCATACGGAAAATTTCGTACTGAACCTTGTTCGTATCCTGAAATTCGTCAATGAGTATATATTTGTAAATTTCGCGGTACTTATCCAAAATTTCGGGAAACTTACTAAACAGCTTATGAACGTAATAAAGCAAGTCGTCGAAATCCATAGCGTTGTTTTGCGTCATTTTGGAAGTATATTCGTTGATGACGCGCGCAAGCTCGCTTTCGGAAGAACACTGCGTGGCGTTTGACAGCTTGTAGAATTGAGCGCTTAAATAATCGTCCTGCGAAACGTCCTTGATTTCTCCGTCCAAAACGGCGGGAGCCTTATTCTTGATTTCGGAAATGCAGTCGGAAAACGCCTCGACCGTTTTGGCGTCGCTATCGTCGAAAACTTCCTTGACGATTTTTTTTAAAACGCTCTTTTTTTCCTCCTCCGTGTAGATGGAAAAAGAAGAACTGCGCGACAAAGCTTTCGCTTCGGCGCGCAAAACCTTCGCGCAAAAAGAGTGTATCGTGGAAACCTGCATAAAATACGCGTTGCAATTAAATTCGTAAAGGCGGTTTTTCATTTCGTTCGCCGCCTTGTTCGTAAACGTAATCGCAAGAATATTCGACGGATTTACGCCGCATTCCGTTACGAGATAAAGTATTCTGTTTGTAAGCACGCGGGTTTTGCCCGAACCTGCGCCCGCAAGCACCAACGTGGGAGCAAGAGGCGCCGTTACGGCAGCAAGTTGCGCTTGATTGAGATTTTGTAAATTCATGGTAGTAAATAAGTCGCCCGCATCGGCGAATTCGCTTAAATCAGTCGCAAAAGTCGGAGGAACAAACTCAACAACGCCTATTGCGTCTTTTTCTTCGACGGTTTGCGTTTTGTCAAGCTGTTAACTTTCGTCAAATCTACGTCCGTTCCCTTGCCGTAGCTTGCTATAAACTTACGCTGCGCGGCATAACCGAAACGTCCCAGATGTCTGCCGATCGCGTAATATTCGCCGTGCTGGTAGTTGACAAGTTTTGCCTTGACGTAATCGATTTTTCCGTCGTCTGTCATGATTTCGTCGTCGACGTGAACGGCGACGACGTCGGCAAGAAACATATCGTGCGAACCGAGATCGAGAACGGAGAACACCTTACATTCCATATTGACGGGACTTTCGGCAATCAACGGCGCCGACACGACGCTCGCGGCCGTTTTGGTTAATTTCATCTCGGCGAATTTGTCGATATCGCGTCCGCTGCGTATTCCGCAGTAGTCGCACGCGGCAAGCAGACGTTCGGAAACGAAATTTATGACGAACTCGCCCGAATTCTTCAAAATCTCGTAGCTGTGACGTTCGTGACGTACCGATATATATACCCTCGCCGGTTGCGAACACACGACGCCCGTCCAGGCGATTGTAATGATATTGGAATTCTGCATGTCGCCTACGGTCGCCATCACCACAGGCAGCGGCGCAAGCATAGTCGCTCCCTTCAAAATTGTTTTAGACATATATACCTCCGACATTTACTCGTCGCGTTCGAAAATAAGCTAGACGGAAAAGAGTCCACCGTCCGCATCAAGCAAAACGGGGACGTAGCCGACATATCTATAACCGTTTGCAGCGTAACGATCGATAATTTCGCGATGTTCCTCTTGCTCGCGCTTTAAAATTCCCTTGAACCGAATAGGCACGTATTCGTACTTTTTCATAGTCAATTATCCTCCGTAAACAGATAAAAACTCGTCGGAAACGGCTACCTGTCCTTTTCCCAGCGTATTTTGAGATATTATGTCACAAATAGTAGTTGACGATTTACTCAAAATCAAGTAATGCAACGTCACTTTGTCTGCATACTCGACGTTTTGTTCCGCCGCGACGCCCTGCAACGCCCTGCGCACGGTTTTGAGTAAAGAATACTCTACCGTCACGTCCAAAGAACGACACAAACGCATCGCAACTTTATCCGCCGCAGTCAATACGTTCGCTGCAGCGCCGTTGTACGCCCTCACAAGACCTCCTGCGCCGAGTTTTACTCCTCCGAAGTATCTTGTTACTACCACGCAGACGCAGTCGAGGTTATTCGCCTTTATGCACTCGTATATAGGCATCCCCGCCGTCCCCTGCGGCTCGTTATCGTCGGAAAATTTCGCCTTATCTCCTACGATATACGCGTAACAGTTATGGGTAGCATCGTAAAACTTTTTGCGTTTGCTTTCGATAAACGCAACCGCGTCCTCTACCGTTTCCGCGCGAACCGCCGAAGCGATAAACCGTGATTTTTCTATTACGGTTTCGCGCGTATATTCGCCGTTGCCGAGAGTTACGTATTCTTTCATTTTATAATAACGCGAAGGTGAACTTTCTTACCCTTATGCAGTACGAATTCGCCTTTACTTATAATATCGGAAGGAAGCGTCCACAAATGCGTGGCGATTTTTTCGTCGTTGACGGATACTCCGCCGCCTTCGATAAGACGTCTCGCTTCGCCGTTGGATTTGCACTGTCCGCATTTGACAAGTATATCCACTATGTTGACGGGGTCGGAAATCTCTGCAACGGGCATATTGTCCACGTCCGCGCTAAACGAAGCTTTTACCTGCTTTAACACTTCATCTGCAATTTCTTTTCCGTGTACTATCGCCGTCACCTCGTACGCAAGACGCTCCTTAGCGGCGTTCATACGCTCGTCGTTGTGCGCGGTCAGTTCGGCTATTTCGGCAAGGTCCATAAAAGTAAGCAATTTCATGCAAGTAGCTACTCTGTCGTCCTCTACGTTGCGCCAATACTGGAAGAAATCGAACGGACTTGTTTTTGCTGCGTCCAACCATACGGCGCCTTTTGCCGTTTTGCCCATCTTCTTGCCTTCGCTCGTAGTAAGCAAAGAGAACGTCAACGCGTAAGCCTTCTTCCCTTTCTTGCGGCGGATAAGGTCCGCGCCTGCGAGCATATTGCTCCACTGATCGTCGCCACCCGCTTGCAACACGCAGTTATAACGGTTGTTCAGTTCCAAAAAGTCGTAACCTTGCATAAGCATATAGTTGAATTCCAAAAAACTCAGACCTCGCTCCAAGCGCTGCTTAAAACACTCGGCGGTAAGCATCTGATTGACGGAGAAACAGGTTCCTATCTCGCGCAGAAAATCTATGTAGTTGAGGTTACACAGCCAGTCGGCATTATCTGCGACAATCGCTTTGCCGTCGGAAAAATCTATAAAACGCGATATCTGCTTTACAAAACAGTCTACGTTGTGTTGAACGGTTTCCCTCGTCATCATACTGCGCATATCGGTACGTCCGCTGGGATCGCCGACCATTCCCGTGCCGCCGCCTACCAAAACTATCGGGCGGTGTCCCGCGCGCTGCATATGCGCCATAGCCATAAGGGTGACGAAATGCCCCACGTGCAAACTGTCTGCCGTCGGGTCGTAACCGGTGTAGAAAGTTACTTTTTCTTTTCCGAGCAATTCGTATAATTCGTCTTCGAACACTACTTGTTTTACATATCCGCGTTCTTTCAATACGTCAAGTACGTTTTTCATTTTGTATTACTCCTAAATTTATAATTCGTCGGCGGCAAATTGCTATAACACGTACGATACCGATTCGGTCAAACAGAGTTCGCAATTACGCCGCCGTATTTAATTTCCGTTAAGGTTCGATATTGTCAAAATACCGTTCGGCTTTTCCGATCATTATCTTATACGACACTGCGGCAAAGCCTGCCGCAACGCCCAAAATCAAAGCCCACATAATAATAAGCATATACGTTCCGTTTGTGTTGACATATCCGACAATGCACGGCACGGCAATAATCGCCACCGCCAATAAACAGATTATTCCCACAAGCATTGCAAGCCAACTGTTTTTTGCATTTTTCAAACTCTGATTGAAATTAGTCCAACCGAGTTTAGGCGATTTGAGATCGATGAGAGTAGTTATGCACATAGCGCCGAAACCCAACAACGCCATAGTAATCAACATAAGCAACCCGTAATACCAATGCACTTTAAACAGTACGACTACCAGCACGCACATTACCGCGTCGGATATCAACATTGCCGACGTTGCAAGCGTAACCTTTGCCAACAGGTATTTGTTAAAGGACAGAGGCAGACTCTTGATTATGTAAATCGACTTGTTTTCGCGTGAGATCGGATACAAACCCAGTACGTTGCTTGTCATGCCGAGCATAGACATATACGCTATCAGTACCATAGGCGCGATGACCTGATACAACGGTTCGCCGAACAGCAAATCAATAAGATTTTCCCCGTCTTCGCCCGACATGGTAAACGCGAAATAGAATATCGCTACCATAAGCGGCAAGACCACAAGGGATAAAATACACTGAAATCCCATTTGACCGTCGCGTACGACGCGTTTGATATCGGTAAAGATAAGCTCCTTCACAACGCCATTATTCCTAACCTGCAAATCGGACGTTTTGACTTTTCTTTTAGCGGAGGAGCTTGCGCCCTCTGCCGTAGTCGACAGTATCCAGTGGTAAAACGGCATAGCCATAAGAACGACTATACCCAAAAGCAGAGCGTTCTCCGCAACCGCAATAAGCAGATTCAACGCAACGGCGCCTATACTTGCTCCCAGCAGAGCTTTGGCAAGGGAATAGTCTGAATGAACGTATCTTGTAAACTGCCCCATTCCCTGCAGCTTTTCCAGCAATACGGTCGCCATATCCTCGTTGCCCGTAATATCCGAGTCGCCCATAAAACCCATCGCGGACATTCCCACAATGTAGAGAACCATAATTATTACAAACAGCAAAATCTGCAAAACGGTATTGACTACGCTGTTTTTGCTTACTTTGGCGATAAACGCCGAAAAAGGAATGGCGATTATGCTTCCAACAAGCATGGGCAGCATGGGAATAAGAACGAGCGCGACTATAAAAAGCGCGTAATATCCGACGCCTGCGGACAGACCTATTCCGAAAGGTAGCAGCGTCACCAATATCATGACGGCAGTAGTTATGACCTCGTTTAAATACGCGACCGTCAATTTAGCCGAGAATACCGTTACCGCCTTGACGGGAAGAAACAGCAGCTTGTCGGCGTCTTTTGCGGTAAACACGTTAGAAATCAACGTAGGAATACCGAACATCAACACTGCTCCCTGACATACGAATATAAGTACGGAAGTAATTTCGGAAACGTTGTCCAATCCCCTAGAGACGGTTCCCAAAAAGTACATTCCCGACGCGACGCTTATGAGCATCGGCAAAAAACACAGCGCCAGCGCGACGTACGCAACTATCGTTCCGCCCTTTTTGCGCTTACCCTGCTGAGGTTTGACGCGATACTGCTGAACGAACAGCAATTTAACGAGAGACAAATATTTTTTCATAATATCACGCCTCCTCTCGTTACAGTATAGTATCTGAAGTAATTGTAAGGAACAGACTTTCCAAAGAGACGTTTTTGTCCGCGCGTATGTTTTCCAAAGTATCTACCGCCACCAACTTGCCGTGATTGATTATTCCAATACGGTCGCACACTTTTTCCACTACGTCTATTACGTGAGAACTGAAAAATACAGTATTGCCGCTGTCGGCGTGCTTGCGCATAAGCTGTTTCAACTGAAACGCGCTTTGCGGATCCAACCCCGTTAAAGGTTCGTCCAAAATCCACACCTTAGGCTCGTGTACGAGCGCGGCGATTACCATAAGTTTTTGCTTCATTCCGTGCGAATAGGACGAAATCATATTAGGCAACGCCGAAGTCAGTTGAAACATTTCGGCGTATTCCGCTATACGCTGCTGCAACAGGGACGTTTCTACGTTGTACATTGTGCCGATAAAATTGAGATATTCGATACCTTTTAAAGTTTCGTACGTTTCGTGATTGTCGGGCACGAACCCTATGCGCGACTTTGCGGCGGTAGGATTGTCCGCAATATTTACGCCGTCCACCTCTATCGAACCTTCGGTAGGCGTAAGTATTCCCGTTATCATCTTGATCGTAGTAGATTTTCCCGCCCCGTTAGGACCCAAAAAGCCGAATATTTCGCCGTCCTTTATTTCCAGCGACAGGGAATCTACCGCTTTGTTTTGAGATTTGCCGTACGTTTTAGATACGTTAGTTAATCTGATCATATTTTTTCTCCGAATAATTTTTTTAGATAGGTTTGTTGTAAAGACGTTTTTTACCTTCTACGGAGGGCGCAAAGCTTTTGCAGCCGATACGTTTAAAAGTTTATACCCCCCCCCGTTTGCAGAAGCGTTTTGCAACGAGGGTAATTGCGAGGGATAAAGTCATCTTCGGTATTTCCTAGTATAAATTATTCCGTTATTTCTTTTTCTTTTCGGATGCGCCAAGATACGTAGCGTACACTACTTTACGAAGAAAATCGGCGTCGCCCGATACTACGTACGACGGCTTGGCGCCTTGATACGGAGGACGTTGAGGCAAGTCTTTGACAAGTTCGCCGTTCTGTCTGTTACTCTTTACGAACAAAGCGTTGTCGCATACGCACGCCGTATACCTGCCGTTTACGTACAGCAGGTATTCGCCCATCATAGGACGTACGGTTACGTCGCCCAACTCGGAAAGATCGGCGATTAAATCGGATAAATAGCTTTTATCGGTCATATATTCAACTTCTCCTATGCGTAAAATACGAAACGAAAATTTGCGCTATTTTTTGCGGTTTTTGCTCTGTCTGCAACCGATATCCGCCCCGTTGCCGCTGGGAACGTAATAGACTTCGTCCTTTACCTCGTTCGGGAGATATTGCTGTTCGACCCAACCGCCGTAATTATGCGGATATTTGTAAGCAACGGAATCGACGTCCTCCGTCGTACGGGGATAATTGGCATCCATCAAATACGAAGGAACGCGCGCCGAAGGATTGTTCTTAGCGGCGGCCGTAGCCGAACCCAACGCGTTTACTACCGAGTTGGACTTGGGACAATTGCATATATACAGTATCGCTTCTGACAGCGGTATGCGTCCTTCGGGCAAACCGATATTCTGAAACGCCGTCAAAGCGGCGACGGCAACAGGTAAAGCCATAGGATCGGCAAGACCTACGTCTTCGGATGCATGAATGACTATTCTGCGGGCAAGCAGTAACGGATCGGTACCGGCCTCGATGAGACGTTCGAACCAGAACATAGCGGCGTTGGCGTCGCTTCCGCGCATGGATTTGATAAATGCGCTTATCATATCGTAGTAAGTGCCCGTATCTATCGACAGCGCCTTTTTCTGCATAGACTGCGAGGCGATTGTTTTGGTAATACGAATCGAACCGTCGGCGCCGACGTCCGTAGTAAGCGCAGCCAGCTCCAAAGCGTTATACGCGTTACGCATGTCTCCCGAAGCCGTTTCCGCTATATAGTCGAACGCGTCGTCGTCTACTACGACAGTCATCTTAGAAAGCACCGCGTCGCGCTTCAAAGCCTGTTTGAGTCCGTCGACGATATCCTCCTTAGTTAGCGGAAGAAATTCGAAAACACGGCAGCGCGACACTATTGCGCGCGTCATGGATACGTAGGGATTTTCCGTAGTAGAACCGATAAACGTAATGTATCCTTTTTCGATAGCCGGAAGCACGCAATCGCTCTGCGCCTTGCTCCAACGGTGACATTCGTCCAAAAGCAAATACGTCTTCTGTCCGTAAGCGTTAAAACGTTTGGTCGCTTCGTCGATGATTTTTTTAGCGTCGGAAACTCCGCTCGACACTGCGTTTAATTTTTCGAAATGACTTCCCGTAGTATTAGCTATAACGTTGGCGAGCGAAGTTTTGCCCGTACCCGGAACTCCCCAAAAAATACAGCTGCCCAACTTGTCCGCTTTGATTGCGCGGCAAAGCAGCGAACCGTCGTAGATTAAGTGCTTCTGCCCGATAAACTGCGACAAAACGCGCGGCCTCATACGTTCGGCAAGGGGAATATTAGTAATTTTTTCATTCTCGAATATCGAGTTTTGTTCATATTGCGCCATAATACTATTTTAGCACTACGGCGAGCTTTTTGCAAGATTATAAATATAAATATTAAATATAAAATAACGGAACAGACGGCAAAAACAATTACTTGAACAGACGGACGTACGCGAGCTACCAAACGGGACGCGCAATCGAACAAAGGATATACAAAAAAAACGTCCGCGAATACCCGAAAAGAGTAACGCGGACAGGAAAATTATTTGCGAAATCAATAGGAAACACGTCCAAACGCAATTGTTCGTTCATAGGCAACTGCGCGACGCGTTAAGCATTTAATCACCCTCAACAAGCAAATCAATTAAAGTCCTTCCTTGTCCAACCCGAGCGAGGGTGTCGAATTGTGTCCTGTTGGGAGTGAAGCGTAGCGTAACGCCACATTTGCA
>JAMPAB010000014.1 GCA_023667435.1 Corallococcus sp.
GGTACCGTTATCCGGTTGACTCCAACTTACTTTTACCAGTTTGCAGACGGTGATGCTGCGGCAACGGAAACCGTAGGGGAGTATAAGCCGTTTAACGGCGTAACAACGGATAAGGCGGCGCTCCTACCCGTCAAAAAAAGCGACACAGTCGCTTTTAAGAAAGGGGCGGCGGGCGGGAAAAATAGGATATTTAAATTTGTTGCGTAATACAAAGGGCAATACATCTGCAGGTTAAAACAGATATGCCGCAGTCAATCTTAATTTAATATACAGCAGTAACTTGACTGTTTACAAAATAGTTGACAATACTAGTATTGTGTGGTATGATTTGGATACCCAAAAACAATATAGGTTTGCGGCTACCTGATGTCCGCGCAGTAAGGGGAAACTTCGGTTTCCTCTTTCTTGTTGGACGGTTAATTTTCGGCAGTCGAGACGAACAAACATCGCCGCGCGTTTGCTCTGTTTTAGGGGCGAATTCACTTAAATTTGCGGCGGCGTTTTAAGCGGAGAAAGGGCGCTTTGACCACGTCTATTTGTTTGTCGAGAGTTTGTTCGCAGAAGTGCAAATCGCCGCACAATATGCGTTTTTCGCCGTCTACGCAGAAGTTTTGAGGTTTTTCAAGCGTCACGGTTAAGTTGTCGAACGGTACAAGCATCCAATTTTTGCGTGCCGTCGGTTTGTTTACTCCGCAAAAAAACACGCGGAAAAACGGCGCGAACATTTTTATTCTGTTTGCAAGGCAGTCTTTGCCGAAGGACTTTATCGCGACAAGATACAGTCCTTTATGTCTTTTGTAACTTTTGTTAAAGGGAAAGCCGAAACAGCGGTGACTTTTAAGAATCATAATCAGGGTGAAATTTCCTTGCAGAATTTTGCCGTCGATATTTAAGGTTGCCGCCGTTTCGCAGCTGCGGTAGTTCTTTAATATCTGCGGCAGATACGCTATCGCTTTAAAGCGTTTTTTGTCTTTATTCTGCGCCGAGTAGCCTATTTCGGTAAAACTGCCCGTTGCGCAGACGTAGGAAAAAACTTCGTCGTTGACGCGCCCGAGAGAAGCGATGGAGCTGTCAGTGCCCGCCGTTTCGTTGAGTGTTCCGCACGGAACGTAGACGATTTTTTTGTCGCGGTATTTTTCCAGCGCGTTGTGCAGCGTGCCGTCGCCGCCGCATACAACAAGAGTTTCGTAACCGTCGGCGGACCAGTCGGAAGCGCTGTTTATCATTTCCAGCTCGGCGTTGACGCACCCGAGAGTATTAAGCAGTCGGTCCAAATCCAGTCGGGCAAAGTTGCCCGAATCGGCGTTTACGATTACTTTGCAATTCACGTTTTCACCCCGTTCCAGTATACGCACAACAGCGTTAAAGCGTTATTGTTAGCAGTTTGCGGATATACGCGGATAATATACGTTTCGGTGTTGACACGGGCGCAAAATCAATGATAAAATAAGCTTGCAACAGCGCAGATCGGTTGCGCAATTTGACGGCGAGGATATACGAACGCGTCGAAAAATTTAAAATAGCTGCGCAAATCGGCATATGTACATCTGCGCCGTACGGCTGAGGATAAGGTGAATTATGGATAGGTTTTGTCGGACGGAAATGCTTATAGGTAAGGAAAAACTGGATAAGCTAAATAAATCCCGCGTTGCGGTGTTCGGTTTGGGCGGAGTGGGAAGCTACGTCGTCGAAGCTCTTGCTCGCGGCGGAGTAGGCAGTTTAACGCTTGTAGACGACGACGTAATATCCGAAAGCAATATCAACCGCCAGCTGTACGCTTTGTATTCCACGATAGGACAGGCGAAGGTCGAGGTTGCCAAACGGCGCGTTGCGGATATAAACCCCGACTGTCGCGTTTCCGCGTTGCAATGTCGTTTTGACGCAAATACGGCAAATCAAATAGATTTTACGCAGTTCGATTACGTAGTGGACGCAATAGATACGGTAACTTCCAAATTACTGATTGCGCAAATCTGCGTCAATGCGAACGTCCCCGTTATATCCTGTATGGGTACGGGCAACAAGTTTGACGCTGCGGCGTTTAAAATCGCGGATATATTCGAAACGTCGGTTTGTCCTCTTGCAAAGGTTATGCGTAAGGAATTGCGCGCGCGCGGTGTCGACCGTTTAAAAGTAGCGTATTCTAACGAACCGCCCGTAACCCCGTCCGCGTTGGAAAAGACGGCAAAAAGGCAAACTCCCGGCAGTATGTCTTTCGTTCCGCCCGTTGCCGGTATGATGATTGCGGGCGAGGTAATAAAGGACCTTATCGACCTGTAAAGTTTTTTTGTCGGTTTTACCGCGCTATTTATGCTTTTTTGCGGATTTTCTTTTAATTGCGTTTGTAATAAGTTTTTGAATTTCAACTATAGGAATAACGGCGAAAGCGAGCAGCAGCGACAGCATATATTGCAGCAGGCTTATGCGCGCCTGACCGTTTGCGTCGGCGAAACCGAACGCGGTGTTGACGTAAGGAATGAAAATGACGGCGGTGGTGAGCGCAAGGGAGGAAAGCGTCGCTATCCACAGCAATGTGTTGCGCGAGCCCGTTTTAAACGCGCTTTTACGCAAACTTCTCGTATTGAATGCGTGCAGCATTTCGGTTACGCTCATAGTTAAAAACGCCATAGTCATTCCCTGTTCGCTTGCCAAACCGTTAGCTTCTTTCGCGCATCCGATAAAATAAGCCGACAGCGTAACGAGCGCAATTAAGATACCGTGCGTTATTACGTTGACGCCTAGACCGTTTGAGAATATTCCTTCGTTTTTGTTGCGCGGCGGTCTGCTCATAACGTCCGTTTCCGCTTGCTCCGTACCTAACGCTACGGCGGGCAACGTGTCGGTAATGAGGTTTATCCAAAGCAGATGCGCAGGTTTAAGCAAAACGAATCCGCAAACCGTAGCGACGAATACGGATATTACTTCCGCAAGGTTGCTCGAAAGCAGAAACTGTATCGCTTTGCAAATGTTGTCGTATATTCTGCGCCCTTCCTGTACGGCGGTTACGATTGTTGCAAAGTTGTCGTCGGCAAGAATCATATCCGCCGTCTGTTTGGTAACGTCCGTTCCCGTAATTCCCATACCAACGCCTATATCCGCTTTTTTTATGGACGGCGCGTCGTTTACTCCGTCCCCCGTCATTGCGCACACTTTGCCTAAACTTTTCCAGGCGTTTACGATGCGCACTTTGTGTTCCGGTTGAACGCGCGCGTAAACGGAGTAACGGGGAATTTCACGCATCAGTTCTTCGTCGGTCATCGAATCCAACGCGGAACCCGTAATAGCCTCGACTGGAGAGGATATTATGTTAAGCTGTAAAGCTACGGCGACGGCGGTGTCGATATGGTCTCCCGTTATCATGACGGGGCGGATTCCCGCCTGTTTGCAACGCGCAATCGCCTCTGCAGCTTCGGGTCGAACGGGGTCCGTCATTCCGCAAAGTCCCACGAACGTCAAGTCTCGTTCTATCGCGCAAGGGGACAAATCGTCGGGCAGTCGGTCATAACTAGCATAAGCGCAGGCAAGCGCGCGCAGAGCTTTATTCGCCATCTTTTTGTTTTCGGTAAGGATAGTTTGACGCAGTTTTTCGGTCAGTTTTGCGCTTTTGCCGTTTTGCATAACGTATTTGCATCGCGAAAGTATTTCGTCGGGCGCGCCTTTTGTGTATTGAACTATCGCGCCGTTTTCGTTATGCAGCGTAGACATCATTTTGCGTTCGGAATCGAACGGAGCTTCGGCAACGCGCGGATAAGCATTGTCTAAGTCCGTTTTATTTACGCCCGATTCGAGCGCGTAATTGACGAGCGCGCATTCGGTGGGTTCGCCTACCGCTTTATCGTCGGACAGTCGCGCGTCGCAGCAGAGCGCCATAGCTTTTGCGATAAGCTCTCTGTCGCCGTACGTTTCCGTTACGGTCATGACGTTTTGCGTCAAAGTTCCCGTTTTGTCCGTGCATATGATTTCGCAGCAGCCCAGCGTTTCTACCGCCGTCAGTTTGCGCACGACGGCGTTTTTCCTGCTCATATTCGTTACGCCCAGCGACAGCACTATGGTAACTACGGTTGCCAGTCCTTCGGGGATGGAAGCTACGGCAAGACCTATCGCTATAAACAGCGAATTCATAACGGAGTTTACGCTTATCCCGTCCTTAATAAGATGGAACGCGAATATGAACAGAGATATGCCTGCGACCGCGTAGGTTAAGATTTTGCTTAATTGCGCCATTTTTACTTGCAGCGGCGTTTTTTCGTCTTTTGCTTCGGCAAGCAGATTCGCTATTTTGCCCATTTCGGTAGACGCTCCCGTAGCTACGACTACCGCAGCGGCGCGACCGTAAACGACGGAACTGCCGGCATAAAGCATATTTTTTCTGTCGCCGAGCGTAACGTCGTTTTCTATTGCAGACGTTTGCTTGTCGACGGGTACGCTTTCTCCCGTAAGCGCGGATTCTTCCGCTTTACAGCTTGCGCTTTCGATGATTCTGCAATCGGCGGGTACGCCGTCGCCCGCTTCCAGTATGATTACGTCGCCTACTGCTAGATTTGCGCTTTCGGTATATTTGACAACCCCTTCGCGCAAAACCCTGCAATTTGACTCCGTCAGACTTTTCAACGCTTCGAGAGCTTTTTCCGCCTTGCTTTCCTGTACTACTCCCAGCGTTACGTTGAGTAAAACGACGGCGGTAATTATTATCACGTCGGCAAACGACTCTTTTTCGTTGTGAGCGTCGGCGTTGTTGACAAGCGTCAAAACAAGACTTACTATCGCCGCAACGAGCAGAATTATTATCATAGGATCGGCAAGCTGTTTTAAAAAACGCAAAATCAACGGCGTTTTTCTGTTACTTGCAAGTTTGTTTAAACCGTTTGCTTTTAAGCGTTTTGCGGCTTCCGCGTCTGTTATGCCGTCTTTTGTCGAGTCGACGCATTTCAAAGTTTCTTCGACGGACGTTTTGTAGTAATCCATAATTTTCTCCCGATAAACAAAAAACCCGCGCAACCTCTTTCGTGTAGGTTGCGCGAGTCTCACTTTTTAAAACAGTACCGGACTTTTAAGTCGGCTGACGGCAGTTGTTCCGCATAGTATGCGTAAATTACTCCCTCGCGTATTTGTTGTATAATCAGTATATAATTTTTTTGACGGAATGTCAATAAAATGCAGGCGTTTTTATACGTTGCGATTAAACTTTTGACAATTTTGTCGTTTGCAAGTATAATAAAAATAAATTTATACTGTATGGTTACGGCAAGGAGAATTATGAATATGCTTCCCCAAAAAACGTTTTTGACAAAAGATTGCACGTTATACGAAAGCGATTTCGACATTACGGGCGACGTTAAACCTCATCGCGTAATGGAGTTGATGCAGGACGTTGCAACGACTCACGCGGACGAGTTGGGTTTCGGTTGGGACTATATGGACAAAAACGGTTTGTTTTGGATAATTTCGAAAGTAAAAATCGTTTTTACAAAACCCGTTACGAGGCGCGTTCGCAATTTCCGTTTGTATACCTGGCCTATTAAAGCGAATAAGTTTTTTATAGAACGTCGATTCGCCGCAGTCGACGAAAACGACGACGAATTGTTCTGCTGTACTACTTTATGGATGATCGTCGAGCGCGATACGCGTCGGATTGCGGGGCCGAAAACGATAGCGGAATACTACGTAGCGGATTTCGACGACACGGCGGTGGGGGCAAGTACGGATTTCGCCCGTATCAAGCGCGACGAAACGTTTTCGCTGCAATACGAGAGGGAAATTAAACGTACCGATTTGGATATAAACCGCCACGTCAACAACACTAATTACGTCAATTTCGCAATGGACGTTTTGACGGATTGCGACAAAATCGACGGGATCGAAATAGTTTATCACAAGGAATTGAAACTGGGCGACGCGCTGAAAGTATTTGCAAAGCGGGAGGCGGACGTTGCTTACGTAGTGGGAGAAAGAGCAAACGAGACTTGTTTTACCGCAAAACTAGCGTTGCGTAAGGACTGAGATTGAGAGACGGCAAAGTCGCCGCCTCTTTTAAAATAAAAATATATTTTAATAAGCGTTATTGCGCTTGATTTGTTGTCCGTTTTAGCGTATAATTGTTGAGGTTTGTTTTTAACAAAATTTACTGCGTTTTAAGGAGTGCGTATGAATAAAGCGGTTGCCGTAGTGGGAATGTGCGGTTCGGGGAAAAGCGTTCTTTGTCAATATTTTAAAGCTCTCGGGTGGGCGGACGTCTATTTCGGCGGAGTGACCGTTTCGCAGCTGAAAAAGGACGGAATAGAAGTAAACGAAGCTAACGAAAGGGCGATGCGCGAAGGTTTGCGCAAGCAATACGGGATGGGCGCGTTCGCAATACTTTTGAAGGAAGAAATTTGCCACAAACTGTCTTTGAATAACGTGGTACTGGACGGTCTGTACAGCTGGTCGGAATACAAAATTCTTAAAGAACTGCTGGGCGACAATTTGATTATTCTTGCCGTAGTTACCAACTGTTCGGTCCGCAAATCGCGTCTGGCAAATCGCGAAGTGAGGCCGCTTTCGGCACAACAGGTAGACAGCCGCGACGTAGCGGAAATAGAAAACGCCGAAAAAGGCGGTCCCATTGCTAAGGCGGATTATTACGTTACGAATAACGGATCGGAAAAAGAACTGAAAAAGCAATTCGAAGAATTTATGCGTTGGTTTAACGCGTAGTCGTTGACTTCTGCAGGTAAGCTTTAAACGGCGACGACGGGAAAAGTCGGGCGGATATGCCGTGAACGAACACGTCGCGCGTAAACGGTTTCCGTTCGCTTGCGTATTTTAAAAAATGCGGCAGACTGTTGCCGTGATAGAATGAATATCGGTAAATTTTATATGTATTATAACGTCAGGGCTGTCGCAAGTAAGAAAAAACTTGCGGCGCTTTTTTATTTTGCGGCAGCAATAAGTCGGCAGACAGAGTCTTTTCGAAGTTTCAGTCGATTTGCGGAACTGTCGGACCGTTTTTTTTGTATAACTTTTGCTTTTACGTATTTCAAATGACTGTCGCTGTTTGATGCGCCGACATTTTGCTATGCCGTCAATATTTTTTGTATAATTATTTTATATTACTCTATGGAGGAGTTATGAAATACAAAGAATGGTTAAACGATTGGCTTGCGCTTTATGTGAAGCCTGCCGTTAAAATACGAACTTATCAAAAGTACGAGCAAATTTGCCGCGTACATATTGCGCCTACTGTAGGCGAAAGCGATATAGATAAACTTTCGTCTATCGTATTACAGAAGTTTATAGTTTCACTCGCGGAAAAACTTTCTCCGAACACGGTAAATAATATAATTACCGTTTTGCAAAAGTCATTGAAAACGGCTGTAATTGTCGGAATTTGCAAAGAGCAATTTGCCTGTACGGTGATACGCCCGAAAGCGAAAGAAAAGCGCGTCGAATGTTTTTCTCGGGCAGAGCAAAAGCAAATAGAAAAATACGCGCTGTCGGCAGTAAAATCCAAACTGTTCGGCATAGTTTTATGCTTATATACGGGTCTACGCATAGGCGAATTGCTTGCGCTGGAATGGTCGGATATAAATTTTCAAAGCGGACTTTTATCCGTAAACAAATCCTGCCATTGCGGAAAAGACGCAAACGGAATATATGCGCGTATAATCGATACGCCCAAAACGGAACAGTCGAATAGGTTAATTCCGTTACCCAAGCCTATATTATCCCGATTGAAATCCATTCAAAAGAATTGCAACTGCAAATACGTGATAAGCGACCGCGACAAACCCGTACCTACCCGTTCTTATCAACGGAGTTTCGAACTTGTATTGTTACGCCTTAATATTCCGCGTAAAGGCTTCCACGCTTTGCGTCATACGTTTGCTACCCGCGCTTTGGAAAGCGGAATGGATGTTAAAACGCTGTCCGAACTGCTTGGACATAAAAACGCAACGGTTACGCTTAACAGATACGTTCATTCGCTTATGGAACACAAAACGGATATGATAAATCGGCTCGGAAAATTTTGCGGTTTAAACTAATAAAAAATACACGGATTATTGTAACCCGTGTATATTTTTCACGCTCATTATAGCAATTTTCGCGTTTAAAGTCAACGGTACGGTTTCCAAACATAAAAATTCATCATTAAAAAGTACAAAGCGCAATTTATATGCGCATTTTTTTTGCCCTAAATACGCCTATTACAATAATCCGCGCACATTTTAACATCGAAAAATACACGGAAAAAATTTATGCCGAATAAGAAACAAATCAAATCGAGAGAGCGCGTCGTAAAACACGGCGAAGTTTTTACAAACGAACGCGAAGTAAAAGCGATGTGCGACCTTGTAAACGACGAAACGAAGCGGATAGAGAGCCGTTTTTTGGAACCGGCTTGCGGCGACGGGAATTTTCTTGCCGAAATTCTTATGCGTAAGTTGCAAGTCGTCAAGAAGAATTACGGCAGATATTCAAGCGATTACGAAAAGCAGTCGGTTGTCGCCGTAACGTCCCTTTACGGCGTGGATATTTTGCAAGACAACGTTATCGAATGCCGCAAGCGTCTTTTTGATATTTGGGACGCCGAATACAGGAAAAACTGCAAAAGCAACGTAAACGAGCAATGCCGAAAAGCGGTCGAGTACATTTTGAGTAAAAACATTCTATGCGGCGACGCGCTTACTATGTTGAAGCCCGACGGTACGCCTATCGTCTTTGCGGAATGGTCGCTTTTGGGGACAAGCCTAAAACGCCGCGACTATACCCTTGCCAATCTTTTGAATAAAGAGCAAACCTACG
Organism: Corallococcus sp.; assembly: GCA_023667435.1. GTDB lineage: Bacteria > Bacillota > Clostridia > Christensenellales > CAG-314 > Fimimonas. Next base: position 8,782 of record JAMPAB010000014.1, read on the forward strand.
ATTTGCCGAATTACGAAGGAACGGACGATACGGATATTCCCGTTCCCGTTAAAGATTATCCGCTTACGCATTACAGGAGCGTGCAAGATTATGAGTGATATTTTCTCGAATATTTACAAGCCCGACGTGTTAAGTTGTTTGGCTGATTTGTCGAACGACGAAGTCTTCACGCCGCCGAACGTGGTTAATCAAATGCTGGATATGTTGCCGCAGGAATTGTTTGAAAGTCCCGACACTACGTTTTTAGATCCTGCGTGTAAATCGGGCGTATTTTTGCGAGAGATCGCAAAACGGCTTATTAAAGGGCTGGAAAATGTGATACCCGACTTGCAGGAGCGGTTAAACCACATATTCCATAAGCAACTTTTCGCCATTGCCATTACGGGACTGACGTCGCTTTTGTCGCGCAGAAGCGTATATTGCAGCAAATACCCCAACAGTAAATATTCGGTAAGCAAGTTCGACGATATACAAGGCAATATACTGTTTCGAAACGTTCGGCACGAATGGGTAAAAGGCAAGTGCTGTTTTTGCGGCGCGAGCGAAGACGAATACGGCGAAGAAAAGCGTGGGGATTTGGAAACGCACGCATACGAGTTTATACATACCACACGTCCGCAGGAGATTTTTAATATGAAATTCGACGTTATTATAAGCAATCCGCCGTATCAGTTATCGGACGGCGGCGCACAGGCAAGTGCAAAACCTATTTATCAACTGTTTGTAAACGCCGCAAAAAAATTAAAACCGAAATATTTAACAATGATAATACCTTCTCGCTGGATGACAGGCGGTAAAGGGTTGGACGAGTTCCGTAATGAAATGATACACGATAGACATATTTCAAAACTTCATGATTTTATTGATTCAAAAGAATGTTTTTCAGGTGTGGATATAAAAGGCGGTGTTTGTTATTTCTTATGGGATAGAGATAAAAGCGGTATGTGTGATATTACTACGCATACTGCAAATGAAATATTAAATTCCACAAGATACTTATGCGATGACAATGATAATATTTTTGTCAGAGATTGCCGTATGATTTCTATAAAAAATAAGGTTGCCGCATTAAATGAAAAAACTTTTGCGGATATAGTATCATCGCGTAAGCCTTATGGATTAAGTAGCGATTTTTTCAAAAATCCGCAAAAATTCGGTTTACCTTCACTAAGTGATAAGCCGATAGATGGCGGATATTCAATATTAGGTCTTGAAAACTTAAAACGGGTTACAAAATATATTCCCAAGAATTATCCATTACCCAAAAACGATGGTTTGAATAAATATAAGGTTTTTATTTCAAACAGTTACGGTTGCGGCGCAATAGGTGAAGTTCCGGCTACGCCAGTCCTGGCTACGCCAGGAGAGTTATGTACAGAAACTTTTTTGGAGATAGGTCCGTTTGATACTCGTCTTGAAGCGGAAAATTGTTTAAGTTACATAAAAACAAAATTTTTACGATTGTTGGTAGGTATACGGAAAATGACACAACACGCAACAAAAGAAGTGTATAAATATGTGCCTATGCAGGACTTTCATATAGAATGGAACGATGAAATGTTATATCAAAAATACAATTTGACACAAGACGAAATCAACTACATTGAAAATGTAATTATACCTATGGAGTAACCTATGGAATTTTTCCCTTTAAGACCGAACAGCAATCCGATGATATATGCGTATGAAGATACAAATCCGCAATACCGCGGTTTGCTGAAAGTCGGTTATACGGTTAAAGACGTTGAAAAACGCATTGCACAGCAATATCCCACAAAACGTCCCGACGGCAGCGAGCCGTATAGAATCGTGCTTGCCGAAAGCGCTATGTACGACGACGGGACTTCTTTTTCCGACCACGACGTTCACAGGGCGTTAAGGGATAAAAAAGTAGAAAACGTCGGCGGCGAATGGTTTCGATGCAGCGTCGACGACGTAAAAGCCGCAATAATGGCTGTAAAGACGCGATCTAAAAATGCCGAAAACAGGATTTACGATTTTATGCTTCGCCCCGAACAGGAAGCGGCAATCGAAAAAACGCTTGCGTATTATAAATCGTTGGAGAGCGATACGTCGGGGAAATTTCCGAGATTTTTATGGAATGCAAAAATGCGTTTCGGCAAAACTTTCGCCGCTTATCAACTTGCAAAACGCATGGACTGCAAGCGAGTGCTTATCCTTACTTTCAAGCCTGCGGTGCAAAGCGCGTGGGAAGAAGATTTGAATAAACACGTGGATTTCGAAGGCTGGCAGTTTATATGCCGTCCGCACGAATACGGCAGTCTTAATATTGCTCAACAATATGAGGCGGCGGATAAAGAAAAACCTATCGTATGTTTCGGCTCTTTTCAGGATTTTTTGGGGTTGGATAAGGCGACGGGCTGTATCAAAGAACAGCATAAATGGGTGCGCGATATAGAATGGGATTTGGTTATTTTCGACGAATACCATTTCGGCGCGTGGCGCGACAACGCAAAGAAACTTTTCGACAAAGACGCCGACGAAGATAATTACGATACTTTCGACGCCGAAGAATATGCCGAAAAAGAACTCGGCAACGCCATAAACGAAACGTGGCTGCCTATCACTTCCAAACGGTATTTATATCTTTCGGGAACGCCGTTCCGCGCATTAAATAACGGCGAATTTGTGGAAGACCAGATTTACAGTTGGACTTATACGGACGAACAGCGAGCCAAAGAGCAATGGCAAGGCGAAAACAATCCGTATTCGGCGCTTCCGCGAATGGTTATGATGACGTATAAAATTCCCGACAGCATAACCGAAATAGCGAAACAGGGCGAGTTCGACGAGTTTGACTTAAACGTATTCTTTTCCGCAAAAGGTAAAGGGAACAACGCCGAGTTCGTATATAAAGATTACGTTCAAAAATGGGTAGATTTAATTCGCGGCGCATATTTGGGAACGACAGCCGAAGAACTTAAAATGGGCGGTCGAAAACCCGATATGCCTTACGGTAACGCCGTGCTTTTGAGTATTCTTACCCATACGCTTTGGCTGTTGCCTAACGTAGCGTCTTGTTTTGCTATGTATAACCTGCTTATGGAACGGCAGAATACGTTTTATCGCGATTACAATATCGTCGTATGCGCAGGCGCACAGGCAGGAATCGGCGTAGAGGCGATAAAACCCGTTTATCACGCTATGGGTAGCGACGCGCTTAAAAGCAAAACAATAACGCTGTCTTGCGGAAAACTTACAACCGGCGTAACGATAAGACCGTGGACGGGAATTTTTATGCTTCGCAACCTTAAAAGCCCCGAAACGTATTTTCAGTCGGCGTTCCGCGTTCAATCGCCGTGGACGGTAAAAGTCGATTCCAAAACGACGGAAATACTCAAAAAAGAGTGTTATATATTCGATTTCGCCATAAACCGTGCTTTAATGCAGATAAAAGATTACGCAAAAAGCCTTAATATAAACGGAGAAAGTTTGGAACAGAACGTTGCGGAATTTACGAGTTTTCTGCCCGTGCTTGCCTATGACGGCAGTGCAATGAAACAGATAAACGCCGCCGAGATTTTGGATATTACTATGTCGGGAACGTCGGCTACGCTTCTTGCCCGCAGATGGCAAAGCGCATTGCTCGTAAACGTAACCGACGACGTTTTACAAAGACTGCTAAATAACAAAGAAGCGTTGGATGCGCTTATGAAAATCGAAGGTTTCCGCACGCTCAATAAAGATTTGGAAACGATTATCATAAAATCGCAGCACGTTAAAGACGCGAAAAAAGACGGCACGCCTAAGACCGACAGGGAAAAACAAGTCCTTACCGCCGAAGAAAAAGAGTACAAAACAAAGCGTAAAGAAATACAGGAAAAACTTATCAAGTTTGCTACCCGTGTTCCGATATTTATGTATCTGACCGATTATCGAGAACAAAGCCTTAAAGACGTTATAACGCAGTTGGAGCCGGGATTGTTCAAAAAAGTTACCGGTCTTGACGTTAAAGATTTCAATTTACTCTGCACGTTGGGAGTATTCAACAGCGCCGTCATGAACGAGGCAATATGGAATTTCAAACGTTACGAAGATTCGAGCCTTTCCTACACGGGCATAGACAGGCACGAGGGCGAAGGTTTAGGTTTATGGGACACGTCGCTGTCGTATTACGACGCAATGGCGAAAATGCTGTCGGAGTCCGAAATTGCAAAAAAACGCGATATTGCCGACAGACCGAAAGCGTTTGACGTAGAATATGCAGGAGACGGCGAAGACGAAACGGGCGCGTCTGCTTCGATTATTAAAAGAACTGCGCCGCCCGAACACGTTACGCCTACCGCCGCAACGACAGTCGTAAACACATCTCATTCCAACGCCGCCCCGAAAAAAACCGTACAGGAAACGAAAATTATAGAAATAGATTTCGATAAAATAAAAGTCGGCGCAGTCGTTACGCATAAAGCGTTCGGGCAAGGCGTTATAGAAGCGTTCGATACCGAACATTACATAAAAGTCCGCTTCGGCGATTCCGTTAAAACGTTTAAAATCCCCGATGCGTTTTTGCAAGGATTTTTGAAGATATGAAAGAGGGGATCGACACGCAAAACGATTGATAACCGTTTCAACTACCCGATGAGACGGTAGCGTGTAATTCGTTATACAAGGACGGCGGATTGCGTTACGCATTGTTTGAGCGTATGTCGGCGCGCAACAGTCATATTTTTCAAATGGGCGGCGACGGTTTGACATTCGGCGCGATTTTTGATATATTTTGTATATGAAATGCGATTTACACATACATTCTGATTGTTCCGACGGAATATTCCCTCCCGAAAAACTCGTCGAAATGGCGAAAGACAGGGGGATGGATTGTATTTCCGTTACCGACCACGACACTTTCGACGGCGTTTTGCGCGCAAAAAAACGCGCGGAAGAATTGCATATGAAATACGTCGTCGGCGCGGAAATTTCCAGCGTCGGCATATGCGAAGCGCACATACTTGCGTACAACGTCGATTTGAACGCATCGGGTTTTGCCGAAGATATGAGCAGAATTGCCGATATGCGCAATCAACGCAATATCGCTATGGTTCAAAAGCTTAAAGAATACGGCATAGAAATAGACTTAGACAGGCTGCGCGGCGAAGGCACGGTAGGGCGCGCGGTTATCGCCCGCGAAATGGTGAATTCGGGCGTATGCAAGGACGTGCCCGAAGCTTTCGACAAATATCTGGGTACAGGCAAATGCTGTTTCGTTCAGACCAGACGGTTGACTCCCGAAGAAGCGGTGCGTTTTATACTTATGTACGGGGGAATACCCGTACTTGCGCATCCTAAGCAGCTCCGCTTAAAGCGTGACGAGTTTGTCGCCTTTTTGGAATCTTTGGTAAAAGTAGGGCTGGGAGGTATCGAAGCGCAGTATTTTACGCACACTAAGTCCGAGCGCAATTACTACTGCAAGTTGGCGAAAAAATACAAACTCATAGCAACCGGCGGCAGCGATTTCCACGATTATACGCACGGCGTCGAGCTGGGTACGGCGAGTTTTTCACCCAACGGATATACTAGAAAAATACTTGGCATATGAAAAAAAATTTAACTGTTACGTTTGCGCTCGCAATTGTTTTTGCGGGCGTTTTTATTGCAAGTTTTACCCCGTCGTCATACGCGGAAAACGCCGTTTTTCCTTGGAACGTCGACGTGGAAATCCGTTATAAAAACGACGCGTTTTATTACAATCTTGCCGAGCAAATCTCGGACGTTGCTTCCGAAGCGGACGCGAGAGGCTTTTATCTGAGTTCTGACGGCAAAAAGTCGCTGTACGGCGAACTTATAAGTTACGGTTTGCCTGCGGAAGCGGTGCGCGAATATCTTCTTCCGAATTTCGGCGAAATCGTACGTCACTTCGGTTACGTAGAGCAGACGTTGCAAGACGCCGCCGTTTCTTTTTCCGCCGACGGATTCGTCTATTACGACGGTCGAGACGGAATATCGTTGGATTGCGACGAATTATTTTGCGAGATGCTTTCGTCGAAGGGCGCGCGTAAAACGTTGGAACTGCCCCTTGTAACGGTCAAAGCGGTAACGACGGAGGACTTGAAGAAGATTACCGTAAAGAAAGCTTCTTTTACTACGAGTTATGTCAACAGCTCCCCTGCTCGCTGTCACAATATAGCGCTTGCGGCAAAGTCGTTAAACGGTATAACCGTAGGCGTAAACGAGACTTTTTCGTTTAATAATATTGTCGGCGCGCGCACGGAAGAAAACGGTTACAAAATTTCAAAAGTCATTATGGACGGAAATTATACCGACGGCGTAGGCGGCGGAGTGTGTCAGGTTTCGTCCACCTTGTACAACGCTTTGCTGTTGGCGGGGTTTATTCCCGACGCGGCGCGGCATACGCTTGTTTCGAGCTACGTTATGGCTGGATTCGACGCAATGGTATCTTACGGCGCGGCGGATCTCACGTTTACCAATACAACCGCGCATCCCGTTTACGTTTCCGCTCAAACGCAAGGTAAAAGCGTTACTTTTACTGTTTACGGCGAACCTAACGTTTATCGAATCGAACGGGCAAACGCAGAACAGCGCGACAGCTTTGCGACGGTAGAAATTGTGGACAAAGCGAAGTATCCCGAGCTCGTTTACGTCGATCAGACAAAAGTAATTATCAACGGCAGCGACGGGGTCAAGTCGAAATCGTATTTAAAATACTATTCGGGCGACAGGTTGGTCGAGACGAAACTGATACGTTCCGACAGTTATAAGCGGGTAGACAGGGTTATTGCGAGAGGCGATCTTGTCCGCCCCGATACCGAAGGTTTGCAGCAGTAAAGTAAATTGACGCTGCTTTTCTTGCGGCGCGATTGCCGCATTGCGATTCCGTCCGTATGTCGACGCAGATTCGGCGGTATCTAGACGGGGAATAAACTGCGGACGCGGTTTTCAACCGTTACGGACGAAAGCCGAGAAAATTCGTCGAGTTGCGTTGCGCAATATAAAATTATTTTAATGTAATTTATTGCTTTATACGTAAAAGTTTAGTATAATCAAAGTAGATTTTATACGCAACGGGACGTTTGTATGTAAAAAAGAGTACGTTACCGTCTTTTTGCGTATTTTACAAAGGAGACTTAAATGCCTACTAAAAAGGAACAGCAGTCCGCAGTAATAGCGACCCTGCCTAACAGCGTAGAAGCGGAACAAAACGTATTGTTTTGTATAATGCGTAATCAGGCGATGCAGCTCGAAATAATGTCGAAGCTTTCCGCCGACGATTTTTATCAGCCTAATCACGCTGTAATTTTCGACGCTATGAAAGAAATTTCCCGTCGTTCGCACAAGGTGGGCGAGGACAGTATGTCCAACTCCGTCAATTTCACTACGGTTGTGGACTGTCTCCGTCGTAACGGTAAGCTCGCCCAAGTAGGCGATATCGATTACATTTTGCGTTTGAACGAAATGCTGCCCAGTTCGGCAAATTACGACGAATATATATCCATCGTAAAACGCGCTTCTATGATGCGCAAGCTTATATCTATCTGTGGCGAAGTCACCCAAAAGGCGTACAGCTCCGACAGCGCGGAAGACGTCATTACGTACGCGGAAGAAGAAATTTTCCGTTTGTCGCAGAAAGACGCCAACAGCGGTTTGGTAGCTTTTGCCGACGCGACTGCTCGCACTATGCTTAAAATCAACGAACGTTTCGTCAATCCCGATAATTGCAGAGGAATACAAACGGGTTTTAAGCGTTTCGACAGTATGACCAACGGACTTCACGGCGGCGAATTGATAGTGCTTGCGGCGCGTCCCGGCGTCGGTAAATCCACAATGGCGATGAATATCGTGGAAAACGTAGCCAAACAAGGCAAGACGGTTGCCGTGTACAGTTTGGAAATGTCCAACGAACAGCTTGTGGAAAGATTGCTTTCCAGTATGTCCGCCGTTTCTCTTAAATATATCAAAAACGGGCAGCTTCCCAACGGCGACGGCGACATAGCGAAACTGAGAGTTGCTCAGGATATCATATGTTCGTCTATGCAACTGTACGGCAACGACTACGCAAATATCCGCCCGTCGGAAATTTCTTCGCAGTGCCGCAGGTTAAAAGCGCAGCACGGTTTGGATCTGATTGTAGTAGACTACATACAGTTGATGAACAGCGATTCTAAGGACGCGAATCAGGGCAGGCAGAACGAAGTGGCGTCTATAACTCGCGCGCTTAAGCTTATCGCAAAAGAACTGAACGTTCCCGTAATCGCGTTGTCGCAATTAAAGCGCGACGCCGAAATCCGCAATATAAAGGGAGAGAAAACCGGCGGGGGCGAACCCGTGCTTTCCGATTTGCGCGAATCGGGCGCGATAGAGCAAGACGCCGATATAGTTTTGTTTATTCACAAGGAAACGGATCAGCAAACGGGCTCGACAAAACACAGTCTTATCGTGGCAAAACACCGTAACGGCGAGTTGGGAACGATTCCCGTTTATATGTTGGGAAGTATCGTTCGTTTCGTGGACGATTATTATCTCAATCAGTACAATATCAAACCCGAAGGCACCGACGACAAATCCGCAGAACCGACCGACGAAGATATGACGCTTGCGGACGAACAGTCGGAAGAAGAAACCTTTACGATTTCGGAAAACGTTGACGGCGAGGAATAAGGAAACATTTGTTATGAGCGAATTTAAAAATTTTATCGAAGATATAATCGATTCGGATTTGGAAAGCGGTAAGGTTAAATCGGTATATACCCGTTTTCCTCCCGAACCGAACGGATATTTGCATATAGGCCACGCCAAAAGTCTGTGCATCAATTTCGGACTTGCGGCAAAGTATAACGGAAAGTGCAATCTGAGATTCGACGACACTAACCCGTGCAAGGAAGATACCGAGTACGTGGAAAGCATAAAGAGCGATATCGAATGGCTTGGATTTAAGTGGGACAAGTTGCTTTTTGCAAGCGACTACTTCGACGTTATGTTCGAATGCGCAGTCAAACTTATCAATAAAGGATTGGCTTACGTAAGCGACGAGACTGCCGAGCAAATCCGCGAACGTCGCGGAACCTTGACTGAACCGGGAATAGAAAGTCCTTACCGTAACAGAAGCGTAGAGGAAAATTTGCGTATGTTCTACGAAATGCGCGACGGCAAATACGCCGACGGAACTAAAGTGCTTCGCGCGAAAATAGATATGTCTTCTCCCAACGTTAATATGCGAGATCCCGTAATTTACCGCGTTTTGAGAGCAACTCATCACAATACGGGAGACAAATGGTGTATCTATCCCATGTACGATTTCGCGCATCCTATCGAGGACGCGTACGAGGGAATTACTCATTCTATTTGTACGTTGGAATTCGAAGATCACAGACCTTTATACGACTGGGTTGTGCGCGAATGCGAATTTCCGCAACCTCTTCCGCAGCAAATAGAATTTGCCCGTCTCAACATTACGAATACGATAATGTCTAAGCGGTATTTGAAAAAACTCGTAGACGAAGGTAAGGTTATGGGTTGGGACGATCCGCGTATGCCTACCTTGTCCGGACTGCGCAGACGCGGTTATCCTTCGGCGGCTTTGCGCGATTTTTGCGAACGTATAGGCGTGTCTAAGGCGAACAGCGAGGTAGAAGAAGGATATTTGCAGGCGTGCGTAAGAGAAGAACTCAACCGCACGGCGAACCGCGTAATGGCTGTGTTCGATCCGTTGAAAGTCGTTTTGACTAACTACGAAGGGACGGAAGAACTGACGGTAGAGAATAATCCCAACGCAGAAGAGATTTCTTACCGAAACGTATCTTTTTCGAAAGAAATCTACGTTGACAGATCGGACTTTGCGCTTGTTCCTCCTCCCAAATATTACCGTTTGAAACCCGACGGATACGTGCGTCTTAAAGGCGCGTACATTATTCATTGCGACGAAGCGGTATTAGACGACGACGGCAAAGTCGCAGAATTACATTGCTCTGTAGTGTCCGATTCCAAATCGGGCAACGACACAAGCGGAATTAAGGTAAAAGGCGTTATTCAGTGGGTGGACGCAAACACATGCATTGACGTAACGGTAAGAAAATTGCAAAGTCTTTTGACAAACGTCGTGGACGGAGTTACCGACTTCAACGAACGCTTCAACGGCGACAGTATGAAAACGGTGTCCTGCAAAGCGGAGCGCAGTTTGCTCGATGCGAAAGCAGAGGATAAATTCCAGTTTATGCGCGTAGGTTACTATGTGTTGGATAAAGACAGCAGAGACGGCAAGCAGATATTCAACGAGATAGTTGGATTAAAAGACAGCTACAATCCTTCCAAATGAAAGCGAACGCGATTGCTTTTTCGTCATTGACAAAAGCCGTCGTATGGTATATAATATAGTTTGAAGCTTTGTATACATTAGGTAAAATTATGAAAGTATGTAAAAACTGCGGAGAAATAAATACGGGCGATTCGGCTTTTTGCTGTAATTGCGGTTATACTAACTTCATATTTCAGGAAGAGCTTGTCTGTCGTAATTGCGGAGAAATAAACGACAAGTCTTATTCGCACTGTATAAATTGCGGAGCGGAATTGCATTATGCCGATTCTCCCGAACACGTTCATTCTCAGGACTTGCGGGAAAACGAAACGGATCTCGATACGGTTGGCATATCGCACGAAATCGCGAATATATACGGCGGTACCGTTATGACCCCGTCCGAGACCGCGACGTGTCCTAATTGCGGAGCATCGATACCTCTCACCGCCATTTTCTGCAACAGGTGCGGAACCTCCGTTTCCGATTTGCACGATCACAGGGTGGTGCAGCGCAAAGTGTGTCCCCATTGCAACAGACTTAATTCGCTGGAAGCGCATTACTGCTCCTATTGTTACTGTTCGCTTGCCGAAGCGGAAATGGAAGATTTGCAAGTAGTGCACGAAAGCCGTAATTTGGGCGAGACTACGGTGCGTCAGGCGTTTTTGGAAAATCCTACCGGCAAGAAGTTGATTTGTCCCAACTGCGGAACGCTTAACAATCAGGACGAAGCGTTCTGCGTAAATTGCGGATTAAAGTTGGAGGTGGACGAGCCTAAGACGTACTGCCCCAATTGCGGAGCGGAAAATGCGGTAGACAGCGTGTTTTGCGAAAAATGCAGATGGTCGTTTACCAATGTTTCTCCCGACGACGCCGAGCAGTGGACCTGCGGCGAATGCGGTTCTCCCAACGGCAAGGATGATAAGTTTTGTACTAAATGCGGAAAAAAGAGAAAAAAATAAGGAGATAAACTATGAACAGTTCCAACAGTTTTAATATCTGTCCGCGTTGCGGTAATTCCAATTCCCTCAACGCGAAGTATTGTTCAAGATGCGGAGCGCAGCTCAAAGTACCGCAAGAAGCGGTAGTTTGTCACAAGTGCCATGCGCGCAACTCTGCTTTGGCAAATTTCTGCCGTAATTGCGGCGCCACGTTGAAGGTCGGCGCTCAGACGAAGATTTGTCCCAGATGCAGAAGAGAACTCGACGTTGACGAGAATATATGCTCGTGCGGATATTCCTTTGTTACGATGCAGCAGACCGAGCCCAGACAGGTTAACGTCGCTTCTACCAATAAGGACAAAAAGAAAGACAAAAAGAAGGATAAAAAGCATACAGAGCAATCCGTCGAACAGCAAACGAACGACAAGAGCTCGAAGAAGAATTCCGCCGCTAAGAAGGGCGGCAGAGGATTTGCCATCTTCGCGTTAGTGTTGCTTGCCGTATTCATTTACGCCGTAATAGCTCCTATGCAGGCGCGGCCCGATTTCCTGTACAATTTAGATCAGGGTTTCTATAATCATCCCGCAGACGGACAAACCGCCGAAGGCGATACGACGGCAGAAGGCGGAACGGTATATATTTACGGATACAGTCTTATCGAAGAAGTAATAAGTCTGGTGCAAAACGAATCTTTTTCAAGTGCGATAACCGAAAAGGGCGTATTCCCGTTCCTTATAGAATATTTCGGCTCCGCTACGTTTGTTATGATAGCGTTGTTCGCTCTGTTCATTCTTACGGCGTTATTCCACTTGATAGTGTGCATTGCCCGTATAGTCAGTAAAAAACGCTCGTCGGGTTCGAATATTCTGTTCCTTGTACTGGCAATACTCACCACTCTGTTGACGGCACTGATGATATTCTCTAATTTGCTTCCCGCCGACGGTTTCTTCGGTCAGATAAGAGAATTCTTCGCTCCCAAGTACAACGGCGAAGATTGCGCTTACGGATACGCTCTGTTCATTATCCCCCTTTATTACTGGATATTCTGGCTGTATTCGTGCCTCGCAAAGACCAAAAAAATCAAGAAGTCCAAAAAGAGCGCGTAAGATATTGACGCAATATTAAAAAATCACGGAAAGACCGCGTCGTAAACTACGGCAGGTCTTTCCTAATGTAGAGGAATAAAGTTATGAAAATCACTTCGCAATATTTAAGAGAAAAGTATCTTAATTTCTTTAAAGAACGCGGACATTCCGTAATCAAATCCGCAAGTCTTATCCCGGAAAACGACCCGTCCGTTTTGTTTACTACGGCGGGCATGCATCCGCTTATTCCCTATTTGCTGGGACAAAAACATCCTAACGGAACGCGGTTGACCGACGTGCAGAAATGCGTAAGAACGGGAGATATCGAAGAGGTAGGGGACGACTCGCACCTGACGTTTTTCGAAATGTTGGGGAACTGGTCTCTCGGCGATTATTTCAACCGCGAATCCATCAAATGGAGTTACGAGTTTTTGACAAGCAAGGACTATCTAGGGTTAGACGTCAATCGTCTGTCGGTGACGGTGTTCGCGGGAGACGACGACGCGGCGCGCGACGTAGATTCCGCGAAGGTTTGGGAAGAATGCGGAATACCGAAGGAAAGAATTTACTACCTGCCTAAAAAGCACAACTGGTGGATAGCGGGGACGACAGGACCCTGCGGACCGGATACGGAAATCTTTTGGGATACGGGCAAGCCCGCCTGCTCGAAGGATTGCAATCCCTCATGCGACTGCGGCAAATATTTGGAAATATGGAACAACGTTTTTATGCAGTTCAACCGTCAGACGGACGGGACGTATCTTCCTTTAAAACAGAAAAACGTAGATACGGGAATGGGACTGGAACGCACCGTATGCGTTCTTAACGGTATGAAGTCCGTTTACGATATAGATCTGTTCAGCGACGCGCTTGCAAAAATCGAAGAGTTGTCGGGAAAGAAGTACGGCGCAGACGACAAAACTACCAAATCGATGCGCGTAATTGCCGACCACGTCAGAACCGCTACGTTCTTGTTGGGAGATCCTGTAGGAGTGGTTCCGAGCAACGTCGATCAGGGGTACGTGCTTCGCCGTCTTATCCGCCGCGCCGTCCGCAAGGCGAATTTGTTGGAAATGCCCAAAGGCAGTATCGGAGAAATAGCGAAAGTGTACATAGCGGTGTATGAGGGAGCTTATCCCGAGCTTACGCAGAATTCCGAAAAAATTCTAAACGAACTTGCAAAAGAAGAGGAAAAATTTTTAAAGACCCTCGTTTCCGGCGAAAAGGAATTTTTCAAAGTTATTTCGCATATCAACGGAACGGTGGTTCCCGGCGGAACCGCGTTCAAACTGTACGATACGTTCGGTTTCCCCGTCGAGATGACAGAGGAGTTAGCTGCGGAAAACGGATATACCGTAGATACGGAAGGGTTCAAGCAAAAGTTTGCCGAGCATCAGGCCAAGTCTCACGCAGGCAGCGAACAGCGCTTTAAAGGCGGAATGGCGGAAGGCGGCGGAGTGGAAACTACACGCTTGCATACGGCAACGCACTTGCTACAAGCGGCTTTAAGACGCGTTTTGGGCGACGAGGTAAAGCAAAAGGGAAGTAACATTACCCCCGAAAGACTGCGTTTCGATTTCAGTTTCGGCAGAGCTATGACTGCGGAGGAAATAGCGGAGACGGAACGTCTCGTAAACGAAGCAATCGAAAGGAAACTTCCCGTTACATGCGAAGAAATGCCTATCGAGGACGCGCGTAAAACCGGCGCGATCGGTTTGTTCGGCGACAGATACGGCGAAGTGGTAAAGGTGTATACTATGGGCGACTTCAGTAAGGAAATCTGCGGCGGACCGCACGCCGAAAACACGGGAGAACTGGGACGTTTCGTAATTACGAAAGAACAGTCGTCCAGCAGCGGCGTAAGGCGAATCAAAGCCGAATTGCGCAAATAAATCAAATATCGACGGCGTATTTCTTTACCGAAACGCGCCGTTATTTTTCGGGTATATTGCAAGTAAGAATTGCCGTTTTGTTGACGTTGCGTTTACTTAAATAGTATAATTTGTATGTAAAGTTACTTGCGTAAACGTAAGTTTATCGATAAAATCGGAGGACGTAATGAAAAAAATAGCGGTTATTCTCGCTTTGTTTACGGCGTTGACGTTGGTATTCGCCGCCTGCAATACGGAGCACGATCATACATATTCCGAACAATGGACGCGCAACGAAACTCATCACTGGCGCAATCCTACATGCGACGACACGGATACGGTAGCGGATTACGCCGAACACAATTTCGTAAACGGCGTATGCGACGTCTGCAATTATCAAAAACCTGCGCCGCCCGCGCCCGTAACTCCGCCTCATACGCATACGTATTCGGAAAACTACGCCTTTGACGAAGCGCATCACTGGCGCAGTCCCACATGCGACGACACAACCGACGTTGCCGATTACGGCAGTCATACTTACAACGAAAGCTACAAATGCTCCGCGTGCGGAATTACTCAAAAAGCTTCCGATATTATTGCGGAAAAAATCCGCAACCTAGACTATGCTTATACGTTATGCGCGTCGGATATCGCGGTAACCGTTTCCGACGAAAAAACGGTTGAGTGCGAGTATCTGGAATTGTATTTAAGCGTGTCCGACAACGACAAACTTCAGGGACGGGGCTATGCTGTATTCGACCTTGCGGACGGTTCGACGGAACAAACCGTTGCAGGCGAACAGACGGCGACGCTCGTGATAGAAGATGACGTCGCTTATATCGTACTCGAACGGGGCGACGGCGCCGACTGTCTGCTCGTTCCCGCGCAAAAGCTTTTGGAACAGGCGGGCATCGAAACAGAGGACGTACGGGAGGCTTTGGCGAATTTGGACGAACAGTCGGATGCTTTTGCCGAATATTTGATCGAAGCGGAACAAATCGCCGAAATATTGCAAAAACGGAACAACTCGGACTTGTCGGATAAGATATTAGTTAAAGACGACGTTGCAAGCGCGGACGGTCAAGAAGTATATTATGCGGATTTTAACGTATTGCGCGCTTTAAACGCTATGTTTGCCGAAGTTACCGTGCAGCAGTATGTCGACGGCGTTATGGGCGACGGCTTTTATGATGAAATCGACAGCGAGCTGGCAACGCTTTTGCAGGAAAAAACTATAGGAAGCGTTCTCGAAACGCTGGAAGAAAGCGGCATTACCGTAGACGATATAACGTTTGCGGCAGATTTGCTTGTTAAGTTGTTTGCAGACGGTTACGACGGTATTGACGATCTGCTGTCAAAAATAGGCGTATTCGGTTACGCGCCTACATTCAAGGATTTGCTGAACAATCCGTTTTTCAATAAAATGCCGCTCGGTTTCGTGATCGACGCCGTACTGGATTCGGTTGCTACGGCAAACGGCTCGGAGGCGCTAACGGTTGCGGATATGATTACTGCGGTTAAGGCTTACTCGGAAGCGTACAGAGATTTTACCTTGTACGACCTTATACTCGAAGAAAACGGCGCCGTCTCGTCAAGCGAACTTTTTGAAGTTTTAGATTACGCTCTTGCCGAATTTGCCGAACGCGCGCAATTGCGTCTCGTTTATTCGGACGACGTTTTGCAAAGCGTAACGTTAAGCGTCTCGAAGTCGGCCGAAGCGGAAGAAACGTTGTTCGAAGAAGATGCCGAAAACGTTGCGAAAATGAAAGCGGCGCTAGATTTCGCATTGAACTCATTCTGCGGAGAAATCAGTCTGATTCGCGATTACGAAACGGAAATAGATTATTCCGACGTTGCGGAAACGGTCGGCGATAACGTTGCCCAAACGTTGTAATTTCGCGCTTTACGGAAGGAACTGACCGTTAATATTTATAAACGACAATCGAAAAGCGGATCTGTCGCCTTAGCGTGACGGACCCGCTTTAAATTTGTCGTCAAAGTCTCGAAAATTGCCGAGAGACGCATATGATGATATAATTAGCGTTTTAACGCGCGTACATATGCCAATGCGCGCATACGTAATTTTCTTGAAAATGCGCGGCGCGCAGTTTTATATTTGCGCAAGTATGGTTTTCGCTTGATTTTCCAACTGCGCTTTCAGTTTTTCGTCGCAGATATAAACGGTATTCGCGTAGACGTTTTTAACAGAGTGGGTTATTGCCGTTTTTAGCAGGCTGATACCTATTTCGCAGTCGGAGACTACGTATTTCGATACGTTTCGAAGTATTCTGTTTTCGGCGCGATGTAGTACGTCGCACGATAATTTCATTACGTCAAGCGGCACTAAGGTCGCTCTGTGAAACGCTTTTTGCATTGCCGACGCGCGTATTTTTGTTTCTTCTTCGTTCGTTTTGGGCAATTTCCGCGCTTCGACTATATCTCCGTACGCTGCCGCATCGTCGTCGGACAGTTTGTAAAAACATTTTTGCGCGCGGTTGCAGCTGTTTAATTCGGCAATTAAGTATCCGTATCGCTCGTCTGTTTCGGGCAGCTTTGCAACGGTTATCGCTGCGGACATCGCAATAAGAGAGCAGGCGGTTGCGGCTACAATCGCCAGCGCGCTTCCTCCGCCCGGCGTAGGGTCTTCGCTTGCCAGCTTTTCGCAATATTGTTCTATGCTCATTTTCTCAAACATTTCTTTTCTCCAAAATACTGTTTATAACGCGGCGTTATGCCGCAGATGACCGAAGCGTATCGTTTTGCCGCTCGGCGCAGGCAGTTTTGCCGTATGCCAGCCGAACAGATCCGTCGTTTCGTAACAATTATACCCGAACGGCGCGTATAGGTCAACCGCAAACCGCCGCAAAGAAAAAGTTTTGTTTTTTCTGCCGCGAACATTCCGCAACCGCGCGTTTAATAGCAGGGGCGCTTCGGTTATCGCTCGCCTTGTCGGGCGGTATTGCTTTTTTGCCACTCATATCCGTTTCTTTATGTTTCTGCATCGATTTACCGAAAGAAACAAAAAAATATAAAAAAATTCGTATAAAACATTGACATCTCGGGCATATAGTGGTATATTAGTAGCAGAAATTAGCAGTCAAAAGCAAAGAGTGCTAACACTCTTGCAAAAAAGTTGATAGCAGGGTGACGAATGTTATCGGAGAGAAAAAAGAAAATACTGTGCGCGGTTGTGGACGGTTATATAGAAAAAGCTTCGCCCATAAGCAGTAAAGACATTCAGGAGGAATACCTTAACGAATGTTCTTCCGCAACGATACGCAACGAGCTGTCTGCATTGGAGAGCATGGGCTATCTTATTCAACCGCACGTGTCGGCGGGGCGTATTCCTTCCGAAAAAGCTTTCCGTTTTTACGTAAACGAATTGATTTACGAAAATAACCTTACGTCCGACGAAGTGGATAAAATAGAAAAATATTTCAATCGGAAGATAAACACCTTAGAGGACGTAATCGTAGCGGTAACGCGGATTATATCGGATATTACCAATTACACGGCGGTAGTAGTCAAAGAGGATATGTCCGATACCATTACGGCAATAAAGCTTCTCGATTTATCCAACGGCAAGATGCTGGTCGTAATCGTTACCGATTCGCGCGTGTTAAAGGACGGAATGGTGGATATACCCGACGATTTTACAGAGCAGATGATCGTTCAGGCGCAGCGATGGCTCAACAAACTTTTCGTAGGCAAGCACGTGTCGGAGTTTATCAATTTCAATTATCCGTTCGCTTTGGTAAACGACGAGTTTGCGCAGTTTAACGCATTGTTCAAAAAAATCATCGACGTGTTGAAAAAGCAGTCTTTATTTAACGGCATGGACGTTTCGACCTACGGCGAAAGAAAAATTTTGGAACACAGCGAATACGCGGATACGAAAGCTGCGCAGAAGTTCTTGACGGAGTTGGAAGATAAGGAAAAAATCGCCGAAATGTTCACTTACGACGGCGGCGAAAACGGAAGCGTAACAATCAAGATAGGTTCGCCCGACAGCGCGCCCGAAGGTTGTTCGGTGGTGTCCGCCAGAGTAAGCTTGGGCGATAACGTCAGCGGTTCGATAGGCGTTATAGGACCGGTAAGAATGAATTACAAAAAAGTATTGTCCGTGTTGGATAAGATAAGCGAAATTATAATCGATTTGATTGACAGCGAGGGAAGTAAATGAAAAAAGAAGCAAAGCAGGAAGTCGAGCAAAAGACGGAAACTCCCGCTCCGACGGAAATGGAGCAGGCGCTTACGGAAGAAAACGAAAAGCTTATAGCAGAGAACGAAAAGCTTACGGAAGAAAACAAAAAACTGAATCAGACCTGTAAACGTTTGCAGTCGTCCGCAGATAAATCCGATACGTATCTTAACCAGCTTGTCGCTATGAAAAACGATTTCGAAAGCTACAAACGCAGAATGAAGTTCAACGGCGAGCAGGCGAAAAACAAAGGCGTTCAGTCCGTCGTCGTCAAACTTATTTCCGTTATCGATACGTTTGAAATTGCCGCCAAACATCTTGACGGAGACAATCTTAAAGCGTTTATGATGGTGCAGTCTCAGTTTATTCAGATTTTAAACGAATTCGGCGTTAAAGAAATGGACGTTGAGGGCAAACCTTTCGATCCTCTCAAAATGAACGCTTTGTCTAAGATGGATTACGGCGAAGACAAGAAAGACCTTGTAGTCGAGGTTTACAAAAAAGGTTACGAGACGGAAGATAAAGTGCTTCGTTACGCCGAAGTAATCGTCGGCGCCTAATTATCAGAGTAAGACTTTAATTGCGCGTAAATCGGCGTAAAAGCGCGGCGCGCGTTTAAATACAGAAAAATTATCAAAAAAAGGAGATATATATTATGGGAAAAATTATCGGTATCGATCTCGGTACGACTAACAGTTGCGTAGCGGTATTGGAAGGCGGCGAACCCGTCGTAATCGCTAACGCCGAAGGTAACAGAACGACTCCGTCCGTAGTAGGCTTTACGAAGGACGGCGAAAGACTTGTAGGACAGGTAGCTAAACGTCAGGCAGTTGTAAACTCCGACAAGACGGTGCTGTCCATCAAACGCGAAATGGGTACGAATTATTCGGTGAATATCGACGGTAAAAAGTATTCGCCGCAGGAAATATCCGCAATTATTTTGTCTAAGCTTAAGGCGGACGCCGAAGCGTATTTGGGCGAAAAAGTTACGCAGGCGGTCATCACCGTTCCCGCATACTTCTCCGACGCTCAACGTCAGGCGACTAAAGACGCAGGTAAGATTGCGGGACTCGAAGTGTTGCGTATTATAAACGAACCTACGGCGGCGGCGCTTGCTTACGGTTTGGATAAGGGGGAAAACAAAAACCAAAAGATTCTTATTTACGATTTGGGCGGCGGCACGTTCGACGTATCCATTCTCGAAATCGGCGACGGCGTATTCGAAGTTTTGGCTACCAACGGCAACAACCGTTTGGGCGGCGACGACATCGACAAGATTATTATGGACTATCTTGTAGACGAATTCAAGAAGTCCAACGGCATCGATTTGTCTAAGGATAAGCAGGCTCTTCAAAGACTTAAAGAAGCTGCGGAAAAGGCGAAAATCGAACTGTCGGCAACTCTCAAAACCACAGTTTCGCTGCCGTTTATCACGGCAGACGCGACGGGTCCCAAGCACATGGAAATAGAAATTACGCGTGCAAAATTCGAAAGTCTTATCGACGGAATCATCAAAAAGACCATCGAACCTATGAAACACGCAATGTCGGACGCAGGCGTTACCAATAACGACCTTAACCGCGTAATTTTAGTAGGCGGTTCTACGCGTATTCCCGCAGTAGTGGAAGCGGTGAAGAAATTCAGCGGAAAAGAACCTTACAAGGGAATCAACCCCGACGAATGCGTCGCTATCGGAGCTGCAATTCAAGGCGGCGTTTTGGGCGGCGAAGTGAAAGACGTATTGCTTCTGGACGTCACCCCGCTGTCTTTGGGTATCGAAGTTTTGGGCGGCGTAATGGCTAAACTCATCGAGCGCAACACGACTATTCCCACAAGCAAATCGCAGGTTTTCTCGACCGCTGCGGACAATCAGACAAGCGTCGACATTCACGTTTTGCAAGGCGAACGCGAAATGGCTGCCGACAATAAGACGTTGGGACGCTTCCAACTCGGCGGTATAGCGCCCGCTCCTCGCGGAATTCCTCAGATCGAAGTTAAGTTCGATATAGACGCGAACGGTATCGTTCACGTAACGGCAAAGGATCTCGGTACGCAGAAAGAACAGTCTGTAACGATTACGTCTTCTACTAATCTTTCCGACGCGGATATCGACAAAGCGGTCAAAGACGCCGAAAAATACGCGGAAGAAGACAAAAAACGCCGCGAAGCGGTCGAAGCGCGTAACGGACTCGATCAGATGATTTTGTCTTTGGAACAGTTCATTCGCGAAAGCGGCGACAAGTTGGAGGCTGCGGACAAGGAACATATCGAAGAAGATATCAAGAAGGGCAAGGAGGTTCTTGCGAAGCAAGACGCTTCCACCGAAGAATTGAAAGCGGAAACGGACAGAATAGCTCAAAGTTCCGCCGCAATCTTCCAAAAGTTCTATCAAGCGGCTCAACAGGCAAGTCAACAGGCGGACGGAAGCGAAGTTAAATACGACGTACACGACGAAGATAAATAACAGGCGCGGTTGCCGTATGCAGTTGTCTGCGCGGATAAGGAAATCTGCCAAACGAAAATATAAACACCGTTAAATAATCGCGAGGTCTTGCAAAGTATTGCAAGGCTTTGCGTTGGTATTAGAGGGAACAAATGCCAGTAAAAGATTACTACAAAATACTCGGCGTGGAAAAGTCCGCGTCGCAAGACGAAATAAAGTCTGCTTACCGCAAACTTGCCAAACAGTATCACCCCGACTTGCATCCGGGAGACGCCGCCGCAGCGG
>JAMPAB010000015.1 GCA_023667435.1 Corallococcus sp.
ATTACATATAGATTATTAAAAGGAGGTAAAACGAACGTGGCTAAAAAATTAAAATTGTCGGCAAACAATATCGTAACTTGCGTACTGTACGCGCTTATCGGAATATTGTTGATAGCATTCAGATCCGGCTCTCTCAATATTTTATTTACGATTATGGGAGTATTGTTCCTCATCGTAGGTATATACGATTTAATTACTAAGCAATGGATCAGAGGTATTGTCGAGTCAGTCGTAGGCGTTGCTATACTTGTTTGCGGTTGGACTATTGCCGAATGGGCTTTACTGATTTTCGGTATATTGCTCATCATTAAAGGCGTTTTGGATATTATCAGTAATCGCAAACGCGGTTGGAAAGCGTTGATTTCTCCG
This sequence comes from Corallococcus sp., assembly GCA_023667435.1. Taxonomy (GTDB): domain Bacteria; phylum Bacillota; class Clostridia; order Christensenellales; family CAG-314; genus Fimimonas. The sequence continues at coordinate 370 of JAMPAB010000015.1, forward strand.
ATTGTAATGTTGGTTATCGGTATAGTGTTGGTAATATCTAAATTCGCGCTTATCGACGTTATGTGCATAATCGCAGGCGTTATCTTCTTGCTTAACGCGGTTCTTGCGCTGTTCGGCGAAAAGCTGGCGTAATTTATTCTGCCAAAACGTAATAATGCATAAGCCGAACGGCCATTCGCAAGCGCGATGCCGCTCGGCTTTTTGTATGTCCGAAAATTCGAAATTTAAAACCGAATCGGATGCGCTCAACTATGTTAGCAAAGACCTCTTGAAAAATACAGCGCTACTAAATTTATGCCGCAGTCGTTTTTTGGGGTATGCGAGCGTAGGCGCGCATAGTTTCAAAATAGCGCCGTTTCCCGTTGAGCTATATAAGATACGAACGGCGCAAGTTTCGAACGTCGGCAGAAAAAACGCATAGGGACTACCGTTGTTTGATATCGGCAGCGCGACGTTTACGTAACGGGCGGCAAGGCTTTCTCCAACAGCTTAAAATCGACAAATTCCGCGCGACTGTCGGAACGTCGCGCTTTTCTGTTTGCGTCTTCGTTATCTGCAAAACGGCGTAGTCCCGTCGATATTGCGTCATGAGGGAGAGACGCAATATTTTCAAAATTTAATTGAAAAAACATATAAAAACTGTTGACAAAATGTTTTTTTAATCGTATACTATTATTGAACATTTGAGAAAACGTTCAAATATTTAAATCGGAGGAGATATGTATGACGGAAGACGTAAAGAAAGCGATACGCAGCGAATTGCCCGAAGAAGACGTTATATATAATCTTGCCGAGCTTTTCAAAATGTTCGGAGATCCCACTCGTGCAAAAATTCTCAAATGTTTGCAGATAAAGGATTTATACGTAGGAGAAATAGCGGACATTTTGGATATTAGCATTTCCGCAGTTTCCCATCAGTTACGTGTTTTGCGTTCGTCAAAACTGGTAAAAGGCATTAAGGAAGGAAAGGAAGTCAAGTATTCGTTAGACGACGACCACGTGACAAGTATACTGGAATGCGGATTGTCGCACGTTAACGAATTATAATTTTTAAAACAGGCAAAACCTGTTTTTTAAAGGATAACAATTGAATGATTATTCAATAATATAATTGTTCAATAAAACATAAAATCAAATATTAAAAAATACTTCGGAGGACTGTTATGAAAAAGGTATTTAAAATGGAAGATTTAGATTGCGCCAACTGCGCCGCGAAAATGGAGCGCGCTATTTTAAAAATCGACGGCGTAACGTTTGCCAACGTTAATTTTATGAGTCAGAGATTGACTCTCGAAGCAGCGGACGAGCGTTTTGACGATATTATGAAAACTGTGGTTAAAACCTGCAAGAAAGTGGAACCCGATTGCAAAATCGTCTTGTAATTATAGAACCGATATATGAAGAAATTATCTATGACCCGAAGGGAAAAGAAGAATCTCATACGTATACTGATTGCGCTTTGTCTGTTTGCGATAATTTTTGTCCTTGACAAAATTTTGGAACTCGACGGCGTTTTCGGCGGCGAGTTGGGCTGGCTGTTTCCCTTCGCATTGTACCTTGCGGTATATTTGATTATCGGCTACGACGTGCTGTGGAAAGCTGTTCGCAATATATCTCACGGACAAATATTCGATGAAAATTTTCTTATGTGCGTAGCAACTATCGGGGCGTTCGGTTTGGGCGTCTACCGAGGCGTAACGGGGCAGCAAACGGAGGGCTTTGACGAGGCTTGCGCGGTATTGCTTTTTTATCAGGTGGGCGAATGGTTTCAGGCGTACGCTACGGGAAAGTCGCGTAAATCGATTTCATCTCTTATGGATATCCGACCCGATTACGCAAACGTCAAGCGCGAAGACGGTTTGGTACAGGTCGATCCGTCCGAAGTAAAAATCGGAGATATAATAGTCGTAAATCCCGGCGAAAAGGTGCCGTTGGACGGTATCGTCGTAAACGGCGCGACCACGTTAGATACGAAGGCTCTCACGGGCGAATCGCTTCCGCGCGACGTTTCCCGTAACGGGGAGATAGTGAGCGGCTGTGTCAATTTGACGTCGCAAATAGAGGTACGTGTTACAAAGGAGTTTTACGATTCTACGGTATCCAAAATTCTGGACCTTGTCGAAAACGCTTCTTCGCAAAAATCGAAAGCGGAGAATTTTATCACCAAATTTGCAAAATATTATACGCCGTCCGTCGTTGCCGTCGCCGTCTTGCTTGCTGTCATTCCCGGCGCGATTACTTCGCAGTGGTCGACGTGGGCGTACCGAGCGTTAAGCTTCTTGGTAGTATCTTGTCCGTGCGCTTTGGTTATTTCCATTCCCCTGTCGTTTTTTGCAGGCATCGGCGCCGCGTCGAGATACGGCATACTGATTAAAGGTTCGAATTATCTTGAAAAATTCAACAAGGTAAACACGTTCGTATTCGACAAAACGGGGACGCTCACAAAGGGCAATTTTGCCGTGACGAAGGTGACGTCTCATGACGGAAACGAAGACGTTTTACGGCTTGCCGCCATTGCCGAGCAAAATTCCAATCATCCTATTGCGCGTTCGATTGTGGCTGCGTACGGCAAAGAGGCGGAAACGGGATACGTTCTTACCAATATAGCGGGTTGCGGAATTTGCGCGAAGAATAACGACGACGTAATCTTGTGCGGCAACGAAAAACTGATGCAAAGCAACGGCGTTCGATTCGAGAGGGAAGACGGACTGGGTACGGTGGTATACGTCGCGAAGAACGGAAAATTCGTCGGCTCTATATTGATATCCGACGAAATAAAAGAAGAATCGGCGGAAGTTATAGGCGCGCTTAACGCAATGGGATGCAGAACGGTTATGCTTACCGGCGACAACGAAGATATAGCTAAAACCGTTGCGGGGCAAATAGGACTTACCGATTACAAAGCGTCGCTGCTGCCTCAAAACAAAGTCGAACAGGTAGACGATATGTTATGTCGGCAGGAAAAGAACGATGCGTTGTGCTTTGTCGGAGACGGTATCAACGACGCGCCCGTTCTTATGCGTTCGGATATAGGCATAGCTATGGGCGGCGTAGGAAGCGACGCTGCGATCGAAGCTTCGGATATAGTTTTGATGAAGGACGATTTGCGCGGCATCTCCCTTGCAAAACGTATAGCGAAAAAGACAATGAAAATCGTTATGGAAAACATTTGTTTTTCTTTGACGGTAAAGCTTGCGATTTTAGTATTGTCGGCATTCGGTATTGCCAATATGTGGATTGCTGTATTCGGAGACGTAGGAGTAGCGGTGCTGGCGATTTTAAACGCTATGCGCGTAAACTCTAAATACGCGGAAAACAAGGCGCAGAGACGCCGCAAGGCGAAATAACGCGTCAACCCGTTTGCGGCATTATCGTAATCGTAACTGAGGATTTTTTGGCAAGGTTGATATAAGAGCGTTTTTCGGCGGAAAATTTCACCGACAAACGGTAAAAATGAGTCGTTGCCTTAAAAAACGAAACGACTTTAAATGGGCTGTCGCATTGGGGGGGGGGATGTACCCTAAAAGTTGGACAAAAAATTAAATAGTATTTATGTTGTTTGCGACTGAGTTCGGTACTGTACCGGGCTCAGTCCGTTTAGTTTAAGAGACGTTTTGTATAAAAAATGGTTAATGCGACAGCCCGAAATATAATTCCGTTGAATTTCGGGCTGTTTCCGCTTTTCGTAATTGTAATGCGAATCGTATATTTCAGATGCGTCACGGTTTGTTCTGCGCGTCGTTTGCTTCGCCCGTTTCGACGTCGCTTTGCGGAGCTTCCCGCGCCGAGACCGTTTCCTTTTTCTTTCGTATCACCGTCGGAACTATTTCCACAAGCGCGGCGGCGAGCAACACCAGTAATCCGCCTACTATCGTGTTCCACAACAGTTTTTCCAAACCTACCGCAACGGAAATTATCATTCCTATCGGCGATTCGCAAGACAATATAATCGACGTTTCGGCGGAATTTAAATGCTGCTGCGCGTAGGATTGCGAAAAGTATGCAAACGCCGTACCCAGTAGCGATACGAATATAAGTCTCCACAGACAGTAGGAATAGTCGAAGTTTATTTCCGCGTAGCGTTTGCTCTCGAAAATCAACGTATACGCAACAAACAGTAACGCGGCAAACAGTATCTGCCAAAAGGTCATATTTACGTCGTCCGTTTTGTTCGTTTTAAGTACGTAATCGGTAAGAGCAATCTGCAAAGCAAACATTAGCGAGCCGGCAAGCGTAAGCAAGTCTCCGACAACGGTGGGAGAACAGCTTGCGTCGCCCCGCAGGTTAAGTATCACAAGTCCCGCAATAGCGATCGCTATTGTCGCAAACGCAGTGATACTCGGACGTTTTCTGTATATTATCCAACTGATGAACGGTACGAAAATTATATACGCAGCAGTAAAAAAACCGTTATGCGACGGAGTGGTGTATTTCAGCCCGACAAGCTGCAAAGTGAATCCGCCGAACAGTAAAATACCTCCAAACATACCGTAAAGCAATGCTTGTTTGCTAACGCGGAGCTTTTTTGCAAAAATTATCGCTAACGCCGCCGCGCTCGTCGTAAACCGAAAAGCGTTAAGCACATTCGGCGTCGAAGAAAAAGCGGATGCGAGCAGTTGGTCGTTTAAAACGAACCCCGCGCCCCAAAAGATTGCCGTCATAGACAACATAATAATGCTGGCAATATGCTGTTGTTTCGATTTGTTTCCCATACCTTTCTCTGTAATTTTTTCGCTCGAATAAGCCGTTTATACTTTTCTCGAATATTTTTAAATGCGCAATCCGATGAAAAATTTCGCATTGCCCGATATATGCCTATTATATTGTTTGCAAACGATATGTGTCACTGCATTTTTGCCTCGAAAATTTCGACCTGCCGCCGTTAAATGCAGTTAGTTGTTTTATTATATCATCGAATGATAAATTGTCGATTCAAAGTATGAACAACTCACATTCGATGGATATTTCTATCGTTTGTAATTTCATTGTTTACTGATTGTATTATATAACACACACGAGCAATATTTATCTCAATAATCTACTATCAACGTGATGTGTTGTATAATAAGTAGTCGATAGTAGTTAATTGTAGTTAAACATCGTTAATAGTTGCCTTACTGTATTATATCGTACACGAGCTTTGTTTGTTGAAAAACATAACTACAACGTGATACGATGTAATAAACAGTAGTTATATACTGTTAAATGCAGTTGGTTGTTTTATTATAAAAAAAGCGACAAACTAAAATATTAGTCTGTCGTTTAGCTGCCCGAGCGAATGGACAAGGGATTTCTCCCACATTTCTCGGTTGTATTATTTTTAATAATTATACCCTAAAATATTTTTTTTGTCAACCGAGTTTTTTCGTGAAAAAATAAATGTTGTAATTTCAATATTAGTGTTGTATAATTATTAAAAATAACGGCAGGGGGATACTTTTAGCGTTCGCGCGCCTTTAAATGCGCGGGCTACGCTCTCGGTACTTTCCCGCTAGGTTTTCGTATTGCCGTTGTTTTTATGTGTAGTAATATCCGTTTCTTTAAAAATGCCGACATTGACTTGCTCGCATTTTTTTATGTTACGCTGCGCTTTTTCGAGCGTAAACGGCGAGACGGATGTGCCCGTACAGGTTCGATTGCCGTATTTGACGTACCGTGAGCGCGACTTGACGAAGTATAACTCGCGCATAACGCCGCCGAAACCTTACGAATTCGATTATCGTACGGCTAAACTGATAGATTCGGAGGGATTGTATGGCGTTCAGAATTGCCGTTATCGTAACGTATGCGCTACTGACTGCTACGCTTATTATTCTTAAAGGATTTAAAATAGGTAGACGCCGTCGCGGAGTATTCAAAATGATTACCGCCGCTTTATACGTCGCCGTCTCTTCCTACGGCTTTGCTACGGGCAAACAGCAATACGGCTACGTTTTGATTATAGGATTGTGCTTCGCGTTTTTAGGCGACTTCTTTCTCATATTTATGCGCAACCGTAAAATGTTTGTGACGGGCGTGCTAAGCTTCAGCGCTGCAAGCGTTACGCTTACGGTTTACGCAATTTTATCATACGGTTGGCAATGGTGGGCATTGATACCGTTCGCCGCGTTTACGGCGGTAAATATAGTTTGTCAGGCAAAAAACGTCTATTCCTACGGACAAAATATAGCGTATCTCAACGTGTACACGGTATGCGTGGGACTTTGCGGAAGTCTGGGACTGACGCTTTTGTGTTCGTCGCTGTCGGCAAACACGGCTTTATTCGGTTTGGGTTGCTTTATGTACCTTGTAAGCGACGTTCTGTTGGGCCTGTATTTTTTCAAGTTCAACAACAGGGTAGTGGATATGCTCAATACGTTAATGTACTTTCCGGGTATGTTGCTTATAGCGTTCAGTTTGCTTATTTGACCGATTGATTCGGATTGTTCAAATCAAAGTGTAATCCGACGTTTCGAAACGGTATTTCCTTTTGGAAACGCCGTTTTTGTTGAAGTCATCGATTGAGGCGATTTATCCGTCGAGATACGTTTTGACGAAAATCTTGATGCGTACGGCTAAAATGTGTTTTAAATAACAGTTTTGTGTTATTAAATGGTCGCAAAACGTTAGGTTGCTAATCTGTATTTCGCCGCCGAACAAAAAAAGTGCGTTATATTTTAAAATTTGTATTGCTTTTGTTTATTTATAGTGATAAAATACTGTTTGGAACGATTCGGATATATGCCGATACGGTTAGTTTAAATATTAAGAGGTTTTAGGTATGAGAGCAAGCGGTATTTTGTTGCATTTAACTTCTCTTCCCGGTAAAAGCGGAGTCGGAACTCTTGCCGACGTTGATCTTTTTATTAACTTTTTAAAAAAGTCCAAACAAACATACTGGCAGTTGTTGCCTATTACGCCTACGGATTTCGTAAATTCTCCGTATGCCTCGCCTTCGGCTTTTGCGGGCAACGCTCTTTTAATCGATGCCGACGAGTTGACTGCTGAAGGACTGATAAGCGAGGAAACGCTGCTTAAAAGCAAGACCGCGCGCGGCAACGACTACGGTTACGCTATATATCATAAAGACGTTCTTTTGCGCGAAGCGTTTGCGTCTTTTTTGCGGTACGATCCTCCGCGCGATTACGCGGAATTTTGCAAAAAGAATTCTTACTGGTTAGACGATTACGCGTTATTCTGCGCGTTGAAAAAGCATTTTGACGGCAAGTCGTGGTTGGAATGGAACGACGAAGACGCGCGTATGCGTAAACCGTCCGCTTTAAGCAAGTATAAAGAGGAACTTTCCGACGAAATAGATTACGTAATTTTTTGCCAGTACATTTTCGACAGACAATGGAAAAAGTTCCGTTTAAAACTTAAAGAAAACGGCATACGGCTGATAGGCGACATACCCATTTACGTGGCGTACGATTCCGCCGACGTTTGGGCTCATTCGCAATTATTCGATTTAACCGACGACAGACGTCCTTCGTGGGTTGCCGGCGTTCCTCCCGATTATTTTTCCGCCGACGGTCAGTTGTGGGGTAATCCCCTCTATGACTGGGAGGCTATGAAAAAGGAAAAATACGATTGGTGGCTGCGTCGCGTTGCAAAATGCTCCGAATTGTTCGACGTATTGCGTATAGACCATTTCCGCGCGTTTGACAGCTATTACGCCGTAAAATACGGCGAAGCTACCGCTCGCAACGGACACTGGCGGAGAGGAGTCGGTTACGAATTTTTAAAAACGGTACAGGACAGCGTGCCTAACCTCACGATTATCGCGGAGGATTTGGGCGACATTCCGCACAGCGTTTTGGAGTTGAGGGACAGGTGCGGACTTGCGGGAATGAAGATTGTTCAATTCGCTTACGACGGAAATCCGAACAACGCGTTTTTACCGCAAAATTATCCCGAACATTGCGTGGCGTATTTGGGTACTCACGATAACGATACTACGGTAGGTTGGTGGAAAAGTTTGCAATCTTGGCAGCAGGATACCGTAAGAAATTTAAGCGGGGTTTCGGGCGAGCATATCGCTTTGGAGCTTATAGAACGTCTTGCAATGAGTAATTCGGAGTTGGTTATATATTCTTTGCAGGATATCGTCGAAGACGACACCGAATCGCGAATGAATATTCCCGGAACGTTAGGTTGTTGGAAATATATGGCAAAACGCGGCGACCTGTCGTCGGAAAAATGCAAGTGGTTACTGTCTTTGACAGAGAGGGCAAACCGCGCGTCAAAAGCATAAGGAGAACGATATGTCTCGATTTACCGAATTTTATAACGGCGACAGCGTAAACGCCTACGAACTGTTGGGGTGTCACAAAGAGGGAGAAAATCTTTACCGCTTTTCGGTGTGGGCTCCAAATGCAAAGTCCGTATGCGTAATAGGCGACTTCAACAACTGGCTTGTGCATCACGACAAGCTGGAACTTGTAGACGGAATATGGCAGACTACGCTGGAAGCGCGCGACGGCGACAACTATAAATTTGCAATTACGACGCAATCGGGAAATATTTTATACAAAGCGGACCCGTACGCGAGATACGCCGAAGTGCGCCCGAATACCGCAAGCACAATATATTCGCCCGCCGAACCGTTTGTATTTACCGACGAAAAGTGGATAGAAAAACAGCGCAAAAAGAACGTTTATAAAAGTCCCGTCAACATTTACGAGGTTCACGCAGGTTCGTGGCGCAGACATTACGACGGCAGAATGTATTCGTACAGAGATATGGCTAAGTATCTCATTCCCTACGTAAAGAAAATGGGCTACACTCACGTGGAATTTATGCCTTTGGCAGAGCATCCGTTGGACGCTTCGTGGGGATATCAGGTAACGGGATTCTACGCGCCTACAAGTAGGTACGGAACGCCCGACGATTTGAAATATCTTGTAAATCAATTTCACAAGGCGAATATCGGCGTTATTCTCGACTGGGTTCCCGCGCATTTCTGCAAAGACGCGCACGGTTTGATGGAATTCGACGGCACGTGCTGTTACGAATCTGCGGACGAATTTAAGAAGGAACATAAAAGCTGGGGTACGCGCATATTCGATTATTCACGCTACGAGGTGCAGAGCTTTCTTATTTCCAACGCGCTGTACTGGCTTAAAGAGTTCCATTTCGACGGATTGCGCGTAGACGCGGTGGCGAGTATGCTCTATCTCGATTACGACAGGAGAGAAGGCGAATGGAGACCCAACAAGTGGGGCGGAAAGGAAAATCTGGAAGCGATAGATTTCCTGCGCAAGCTTTCGTGCAAAGTATTCGAGGCCTGTCCGTACGCACTGTTCGCTGCGGAAGAATCGACGGCTTTTCCCAAAGTTACGCATCCGACCTACGTAGGGGGTCTCGGATTTAACTATAAATGGAATATGGGCTGGATGAACGACGTGTTGCAATATATGAAGACGGATACGCTGTGGCGCAACGAAAAGCACGACAAGCTTACGTTTTCCATGTGTTACGCGTTTAGCGAGAATTACGTTCTGCCGTTATCTCACGACGAAGTCGTTCATTTAAAGGGCAGTCTTATAAACAAAATGTTCGGCGATTACGATACGAAGTTTGCGCAGTTGAAAACGCTGCTAGGTTATCAATACGCGCATCCGGGCAAAAAACTCAATTTTATGGGAACGGAAATTGCGCAGTGGAACGAATGGAACGAGAACAAAGAGCTTGACTGGTCGCTGTTGACTTATCCTAAGCACGATTCTCATCGCCGTTTTGTAGCCGATCTCAACAAAGCGTACAAAAAATACAAACCTCTCTACCAAAACGACGCCGACTGGGACGGTTTTAAATGGCTTTTGGCGGACGATAGCAAAAACAGCGTATTGGCTTTCGAACGCATAGACAAACGCGGCAACGTCGTGCTTGCCGTACTCAATTTCAGCGTGTACGATTACTACAATTACGGTTTTTATATGGATAAGGGCGAATACGAATTGATAATCGACAGCGACGACTGCAAGTACGGAGGACGCGGCGTAAAGGTTTCCGAAACGTTTGCAACCGACGACAGCGGTTATGCCGAATTGACGATTCCGTCCTCGTCCGTATGCTACTTCTACAAACCGTTTAAACGGTCAAAACTTAAATAACGGAGTTTTTTACTATGGCTAATTCTAACAACTTAACTAAATCCAACATAAAGGATATGATCGAAAGCGCTTCCAACAAGGCGTTCGGCGTATCTGCTATGGAACTTAATACTACTCAGCTTTACAAATGCGTTGCGACGGTAGTAAGAGATATGCTTTTGGAAAAGCGTACCGCTTTTAACCGTCAATACAAAGCGCGCGAAAGAAAGAGAGTTCATTATCTTTCTATGGAATTCCTCATGGGAAGAAGTCTCAAAAACAATCTTTACAATATGGAACTTGAAGATTTGTTTGCGGAGACGTTGAAGAAGTATTACAAGACAAATCTATACGATCTTTACGAATGCGAACCCGACGCGGGTTTGGGCAACGGCGGACTGGGCAGACTTGCCGCCTGTTATCTGGATAGTCTGGCTAAGGAAAACTATCCCGTCATGGGACATTCGCTGCGTTTCGAATACGGATTTTTTCAACAGAAAATAGTGGACGGCTGGCAGACGGAATTGCCCGACAACTGGCTTCCCGGCGGCGAAGTGTGGTTAAAGGAGCGTCCCGATAAAATTCAAATAGTACGTTTCGGCGGCGATGTTAAAGAAACGTGGACGGAAAACGGTCCCGTATACGAACAGGTAAACTGCGAAGAAGTGCAGGCTTTCCCCTACGATATGGTAGTGGAAGGCTACCGCGCTACGGCAGTGGGCGTGCTGCGTTTGTGGTCTGCGCGCAACAATAAACCGTTTGATTTCCGCACGTTCGGTCAGGGCGAATATCTGAGAGCGTTGGAAGAGCAGTCTCACGCCGAAATGATAACGAAGGTACTTTATCCCAACGACAATCACGAAGAAGGAAAAATTTTGCGTTTAAAACAGGAGTATTTCCTCGTGTCTGCCGCCATGCAGAATATCGTATCCGATCATTACAAGCGTTACGGCAATTTCGACGACTTTGTAAATATGGTTGCGGTTCATATCAACGATACGCATCCCGCGCTGTGCGGTCCCGAACTTATGCGTATATTCGTAGACGAATACCGTATGAACTGGGATAAAGCGTGGAATATAGTAACGCGGGTTTGCGCGTATACGAATCATACCGTTCTTGCCGAAGCTTTGGAAAGCTGGCCGGAATATATTTTCAAACAACTGCTGCCGCGCATTTATCAAATTGTAGTAGAAATCAACGAACGCGCGTGCAAGGAGTTTTTCGATAAAACTCACGATTTCAAAAAGGTTTCCGACCTTGCCGTAATCGCTTACGATCAAGTTCGTATGGCGAATCTGTCTATCGTTTCTTCGCACAAAGTAAACGGCGTGTCCGCTTTGCACAGCGAAATATTAAAGAAAGATTTGTTTAAAGATTTCTACGCGATTGACCCTAAAAAATTTACAAACGTTACCAACGGTATTGCGTACCGCAGGTGGCTGTGTCAATCCAATCCCGGTCTTACGGCGTTGATAAAAGACTTGATAGGAGACGGATTTATTTCTGATGCGTCGGAGCTTACCAAACTCAACGCGTTCCTCGACGACGAAGAAGTGCATCAGCAGATGGCGAAAATCAAACTTGCCAACAAAAAGAGATTCGCCGATATTGCGGAAAAGAAATTGGGCGTAAGCATCGACCCGAATACGCGTTTCGACGTACAGGTAAAGCGCTTGCACGAGTACAAGAGACAATTGCTTAACGTTTTGAAAATCGTTGCGCTGTATCACGATTTGAAAGAGAACCCCGATATGGACGTAACTCCTCAGACGTTTATATTCGGAGCTAAGGCGGCGCCCAGCTACTACACGGCAAAGGACGTAATACGTCTTATTTGCAATATTCAGAAGGATTTGGAACATAATCCCAAAATACGCGAAAAACTCAACGTGGTGTTTATGGAAAACTACTGCGTTACGATGGCGGAGACGTTAATACCTGCGGCGGAAGTTTCCGAACAGATTTCTCTTGCGGGCAAAGAGGCAAGCGGAACGGGCAATATGAAGTTTATGATAAACGGCGCGCTTACGTTGGGCACGTTGGACGGAGCAAACGTGGAAATGAGCGAAGCCGTAGGTATGGATAACATATTTATTTTCGGTTTGACTGCGCAGGAAGTTGCGAACGTTTGGGCGAACGGTTACAACTCGACGGATTACTATTTCAAACTGCCTAAGCTGCGCGCAATCGTAGAAGACCTTAATACGGGATTCAACGGCGTTACGTTCGAAAATATTTCCAACTATTTGCTGCGTAATTATCCCATAGCGGACCCGTATATGTGTTTTGCCGATTTTGCAAGCTATATGAGCTGTCACGAGAAAATGAACGAAGCGTACAAAGACGTCAATTTGTGGAATAAAATGTCGTTAAAGAACATTGCCGAAGCAGGCAGATTCTCTGCCGACCGTTCTGTAAGAGAGTACGCGGAAAAAATTTGGAGAATGTAATGCAATACGTAAGATACAATCCGACGGACGAATTTTACAAGTCCGTAGTAGGCGCCGTAAAGGAAGGATCGCGTTTCGGAATACGTTTACAGCTTAATCAAGCGGTCAATCCCTCCTCCGTCAAGCTTGTAATATACAGCGACGACCGCGCGCAGAATTACGAATTTATAATGTACAAAGACGCAAGCGGCGACGGGTTCGACAATTATCTTGCCGACGTCAGCTTAAAAAAAGGTTTGTATTTTTACTACTTCGTAATGGACGGCGTGGACTACGAGCGTTATATAGGTATCGGCGATGACAGACGCGCCTGTTTCTACTACGACAACGTTCGTCCGTATCAGCTGTCCGTGTACAAAAAACGTTACAACACGCCCCTGTGGCTCAATAAGGGCGTAATGTATCAAATAATGGTTGACAGATTTTGCAAAGTCGGAGAGACGACGCCTTACGAGGACAAGATTATGCGTACGTGGGGCGAGCAGCCTTATTTCCGCGAAGAAGACGGGGTTGTAAAAAACCGCGATTTCTTCGGAGGAAATCTCAAAGGCGTTATAAGCAAACTGCCGTATCTTGCCGAACTGAACGTAAAAACGCTTTATCTCAACCCGATTTTCAAAGCGTATTCCAATCATAAGTACGATACGGAAGATTACGAGATGATAGATCCTATGTTCGGAAGCGAAGAAGATTTTATAAATCTTTGTTCGGAAGCGGACAAGTTGGGTATCAAAATTATCCTTGACGGCGTTTTTAATCACGTAGGGAGTTCGTCCAAATATTTTAACCGCGCAGGCAAATACGGCGAAGGCGGAGCGTACAACGACGAAAATTCTCCTTACAGAAGCTGGTTCAATATCGAATCCGACGGCAGTTACGAATGTTGGTGGAATTTCGGCACGCTTCCGCGCATAAACGCTTCCAGCCGCGAAGCGCAAAAATATTTTTGCGGAAAGGACGGTATCGTTCCCCGTTGGTTAAGAGCGGGCGCAAGCGGTTGGCGACTTGACGTTGTAGACGAAATCGCCGACTGTATGCTGGACAAAATCGTATCTTCGGCAAAAAAAGAAAATCCCGATTGCGCTATAATCGGCGAAGTTTGGGAGGATGCCTCTAACAAAGTAGACTACGGAGTACGCAGACATTATCTCGACGGAAGTCAGCTTGATTCCGTCATGAACTATCCGTTAAAGGACGGCATAGTAGAGTATATAAAGACGGGCAACGAAAAAGCTCTTTCGCATACCGTATTCGACATTCTCAACAACTATCCCGTTTTTGTCAGAAACAATCTGATGAACGTACTGGGAACGCACGATACCGCGCGTATTCTTACCAACCTTGTCGGGGACGCTCTCGACAATTCCTCTAAGGAAATTATGTCGCGTCACAGATTAAACGACGTTCAGTACGAAACGGGAATGAAGCTGTTGCGTCTTGCCGCAGTATTGCAGTATACGATGTTCGGTTTTCCATGCGTGTTCTACGGCGACGAAGCGGCAATGGAGGGTTACAAGGACCCGTTTTGTCGCGGTTGCTATCCCTGGGGCGAAGAAAACAAATTGCTTGTGGATTTTTATAAGCGTTTGGGCGAACTGAGAACTATGTCGGTATTTTCCGACGGAAGTTTTAACGAGCTTGTCGCGGAAAACGGCGTATACGCGTTCGAGCGAGTTTCTTTCGATACGCAAACGGAATGCGTCGTTGCCGTAAACAGAGGAACAAACGATTACTCGCTGTATTTGGGAGATTCCTACAAGGACTTGCTTACGGGAAGACAATACGGTCAATACTGTTCAATCGAGCCGTACGGATTCGTAATCCTCGCCAAAGAACCTAAAAATTAACGCGTATTGCGTCGTAGATTTGGCGTATGTTCGGTATTTCAACGCGTCGCGCATTTACAAGCGCGACGCGTTTTGCTTGCCGTAAAACGCAAAACGTCGAAGCGCGATCCAGTTGCAAAAGTTTGCCTGCGCAAAGTTTAAACGGGCTGCGGCATTGCCGAAGATAACGTCGATTTAATTGTTTATTGCGGTAAATCGGATTATTTTATAGACAATCTGTAATATTTGCAAAATTTTTATAATTTTTTATTCTAATATATGTAATATTTGAGTTATTTTTATAATTATATGTGACAATTTAGAGAAAATATTTATAAAATCATAAAAACTTCCGTCGAACACTTGCGATGACCGATGCGTTTACCGTAAACGCGCTCCGAGTGTCCGTTGCGTTGAAACGACGTGAATACGGCGTTGCGTTATATATGTTTCCGCTTGAGACGTTCGGGCGTATTACTGCTGTAAATTCAAAATACAAAAAGCGTTTTTTTCTATGAGAATTTTCGCTAAATAATTGACATATTTTGGCGAAAATATTATATTGTTTTCTAGAAGTTTTACCAGAGGTTTAACATTGAAAAAATCGAGCGGAAATAAGATATGGAAGATTTTGTACGAGTACGCGATAATAACGTTTGCCGCGATACTTAACGCAATATCGTTATTCTGTTTTGTGGACCCGTCTAATCTTATTGCCGGCGGAGTAAGCGGCTTGTCTTCCGCCTTAGCGTACGTCGCGTGCGTGTTTGCGGGGGAGTCGTATTTCAACGTTATCAAATGGATTATATATTTTGTTTTAAACGCGCCGTTGCTTATTTGTTCGCTAATATTTTTGCGAGGCGACTTTACTTTTAAGACGATTTGGGCGACGGTAGTATGTACTGCGGCGGGTTTTTTATTTTCCGCGTATCTTCCTGCGAGTTTTCAATTCGACGAATCCAAAATAATCGCCGTCATATTCGGAGGCATAATCATAGGATATTCCATGTATATCGCCAGCGAGTTCAACGGCAGTAACGGCGGCACGGAAATCATAGCTAAGATAGTTGCGAAGAAGAAACCGGGCACGGATATTTCCAACGTAATATTCGTCGCCAACTTTGCGATTATGATTGCTGGCAGTATCGTAGTTATGATTATCAAACATCAGCGTCTGGGCGTCGCGATATATTCGCTTATATACATTTTGATGGGTTCAAACGTTATGGGTATGTTGAAGCGCGGCTTCAATCATCCGCAAAAGTTTTTGATTGTCACGACCAAGTACGAAGAAATGACCGAAGCCATTACGTCGCGGTTTAAGCGCGGTCTGTCCTATATCGATGCGCAGAACACGCGCGAAGACAGTCAAAACCGCCGTATAATAATAGTAATCGTGCAGTACCGTCAGGCGCATCGGTTAAAGCAGCTCGTAAAGGAGTACGATCCCGCCGCTTTTACCATAGTTAAAGATGTTAAAGACGTCTTTTCAAGGCCGCTGTTCAACAGGAGTTACAAGACGAAATGAAAAAAGCTTTCTGGCACAATTTCAAACAGATTTTAATAATATTGATTGCAAGTCTTGCAACGGCGGTTTCCGTCGAATTGCTGTTGCTGCCCAGCAACGTCGTTTCGGGCGGAGCGTTGGGTATAGCGGGAATTTTGGATATACTGTTTACGGGTACTAGCGCAGACAAATGGTATATATCGGCGGGCGTTTGGCTTATCGCCGTTAACTTTCCCGTCATTATCAGTACGTTTTTCAGTTTCCGCAAACGTTTCGCCGTTAAAACAATGCTGTACGTGTTATTTTTGGGAGCGGAGCTTGTAGTATTCCGCGTATGCAATTTGGCGGAAATATTCAAGCAAGTTATGGTCGCCGACGGCGAGGAAATGGATAAGGTTCTTTACGTCGTATTAGGCGGCGCCCTGCACGGCGTATCGTTGCCGTTAATGCTGTCAGTCAACGCGTCAACCGGCGGCAGCGACATAGTAGGACTGCTTGCTCAGCGCCGTTCCAAAAAGAGCGGCAGCGACGCTATGCGCGTAATACTTGCCACAAATATAGGAATAGTTTTGCTGTCGTCCGTTGCTTATTATATCGTAATGAAGGACGGTGAAGAAGCTATAAATATGTTTATTTATTCCGTTGCCGCAATGTTCATAGGCGAGATAGTGCAGGAAATGATTTTTAAGGGGTTTTCGTCCGCAGTCGAGTTGGAGGTTACTACGGACAAACCCGTCGAGATGTCGGAAGCGTTGCAAAAGGAATTGCAGCACGGCACTACGACGATAAAGGTTACAGGCGGATATTCGCATCAGGAAAAGAATATGGTTTTGTGCATCATTGCAAAACGGCAGTTGGCGCGCGCAAGACGCATCATTAACGAAGTTGATCCGCAGGCGTTCGCATACGTGGAAAACGTCAAAGAAGTAATAGGCAGAGGATTTGCAAATAAAGAAATAGAAATGGAAGACGACGGTGCCGAGTCTTTACCGCAATAAAATACGGTTTCGGCGTTCAATCTCTGTTGATTTTTTATATCCGAACGGCTGTCGCGATTTATAGCGGCAGCCGTTATTTATCTTTGGTTATGTACAAGAAGTTATCGGGTTGCAATCGCCCGATTGGCAGACGACGCTATTTGCAGTCGCCGCCGATTTTAAGTCCGCCGCAGCAAACAAGCAATGCGATGATGAGAATCAAGCAACAAGGATTAACGTTGAGGTTGAAATTTCTCATTTTTCCGCCGCAGCAGCACAGGAATAAAATTATGAGCAGTATCCAAGTGCAGTTGCAACCGCCCAAGCATCCGCCGCCTTGTTCGCCGCATCCGCCGTCGTTAAACATACCGTTGAACATAGTTTACCTCCATTCGCCGACTTTGTCGGCTCTCGTATTCGACTGATTCAGTCTATCTCACAATATGGTTTTTTTTGAAAAAGTGTTACCCTTCCGCGCGAGCGGAATGAGTTTGAATCATAGAGCACTCATTCTAACCCGCTTTTGGGCAGTTCTTTCCGTTCAATGCTACGCCTACTACGCTCGTGTATACCGTAAAGTACGCTCTCGTTTCTGTTCCTTGCCCTGCTTGTCTCTATGCCGCAACAACCGTGTTAAGCAACGCGTAAATCGTTAGGCGTTCGCGTATCCGATACTTGCGGTAAATCATTTTGCGACGGTCGGTTTCTGCGAGCGAAGTTGCTTGACATTAAATTTCAATTCGGTTATTATGAAACAATGCAAGTGCAGTTGTCCGATCATTTTACATATAAGCGTTTGCTACGTTTTGTACTCAGTCCGATTTTAATGATGGTATTTACGTCTGTTTATTCTGTAATAGACGGACTTTTCGTATCTAATTTCGCAGGCGATTCCGACACTCCGTTTGCCGCGTTGAATTTTATTTATCCCGTAATAATGGTTTTGGGAGCAGTCGGTTTTATGTTCGGAGCGGGAGGCACGGCAATAGTATCCAAAACGCTTGGCGAAGGACACCGCGCGCACGCCAACCGTTATTTTACTTTGATAGTGGCGGTAACCGCCGTTTGCGGAACAGTATTGGGTATAACGGGTATTTTTACGGTACGTTATATCGCCGAGCTTATGGGCGCAACCGACGAAATGCTGGATTACTGCATACAGTATGCAAGGATAGTCCTGTGCGCTCTGCCTTGCTTTATGCTGCAAAATCTTTTTCAGAGTTTTTTCATCACTGCGGAAAAACCGAAGTTGGGATTTCTGTTTACGGTAGTAAGCGGCGTTGCGAATATTTTGTTGGACGCGCTTTTCGTGGCGGTATTGGGAATGGGACTGCAAGGCGCCGCTATCGCTACGGCAATCAGTCAGTCGATAGGCGGTCTGTCGCCTGTTATATATTTTACCTGCAAAAATAAAAGCTTACTGCGTTTTACCAAAACGAAATGGTACGGAAGAATCGTCGCCAAATCTTGCGTCAACGGGTCGTCGGAGCTTGTCGGTAATATTGCTATGTCGTTGGTTTCGATGATTTACAACGTAAAACTTCTGCAAATCGCAAATCAGAACGGCGTATCCGCCTTCGGCGTAATTATGTACGTTCAGTTTATTTTCGTGGCGATATTTATAGGTTACTGTATAGGTACCGCCCCTATAATAGGGTACAATTTCGGCGCGCAGAACAGAGAAGAACTGCAGAACATATTCAAAAAATCGATGATTATCATCTGCGTCGTCGCCGTAACTATGTTGGCTTTGGCGGAAAGTTTGGCGGACGTTATTTCGTCGCTGTTTTTCAATGATTCTATGATAAAAGAAGGTATGAGCGAGGAAACAATAGAATCCATACGCAATCAGATAGAAGTTTTGAGACCTATGACGGCAAACGGACTTCGTCTGTATTCCGTAGGTTTTCTGTTTGCAGGCTTCAATATGTTTTGCTCCTCTATGTTTACCGCATTGAACAACGGTTTCGTATCCGCAGTATCGTCGTTTGCGCGAACGTTGATTTTTCAGATCGTCTGTATCTTCTTGCTTCCGTTGTGGTTGGGTCTTGACGGAGTGTGGTTATCTACGGTTGCGGCGGAGGGTCTGTCTGCGGTACTGTCGGCAGTTTTGTTTGCGGTATACAACCGTAAGTACGGGTACGTCAAACCGCGTAAAGTCGCGAC
Source organism: Corallococcus sp. (assembly GCA_023667435.1). Lineage (GTDB taxonomy): Bacteria > Bacillota > Clostridia > Christensenellales > CAG-314 > Fimimonas. Next base: position 19,372 of record JAMPAB010000015.1, read on the forward strand.
GAAAAACTGACAGGCGTTCAATGCTGAGGACTTTTGCAACAAATCTATTGCGGCAAACGTTGCTAATATTCGGAATTTATTGTATAATTCGGATATGGAACGGTTTCAAGGATTTTCTCCCGTTTTCGACTGCGACAGCGAAGTCCTTATTTTGGGAAGCTTTCCGAGCGTCAAGTCGCGCGAGGCGGAATTTTATTACGGAAACAAACGCAACAGATTTTGGACGTTGCTCTCGGAATTTTACGGTATGCCGATTTCGTCCGTCAGCGATAAAATCAGGTTGTGTTTCGACAATAAAATCGCATTGTGGGATATCGTCGCGAGTTGCAGTATTAAGGGGTCTATGGACAGCGACATTACGGACTTCACGTTGGTAAATTTACGCGAAGTTCTTGATAAGTGCAATATACGGCGCATACTTTGCAACGGGGCAAAGTCGTACGAACTGACGAAAGCCGCCTACGACGGCGATATACCCGTAATAAGACTGCCGTCCACAAGTCCTGCAAACGTTTATTTCGACAAAAGAAAGTGGTTTGACAATCTGCCTAAACAATAGCGCCGCCGTCATTTTTGCGAAGCGTATATTTATGTTTCGCACCGTTTGAGATTTGTTACCGAGTTTAGGCAAAAGACAGTAACGCTTATACAATTTGCGTTGTTTTCTACTAAATAAAAAGGAGTTAACGTATGTCCGATATCGATTTGAGCAAAAACGAGTTTACAGATATTTACACGTCTAATATCTCGCGCGAAGGAGCGGATAAGCTTTTGGAATATCTTTCAAACAGCGATTTTTTTACCGCGCCGGCATCCGGTAAATTTCATCTCGCGGTAAGCGGCGGTTTGTGTAAACATTCGGTAAACGTTTACAAAAGACTGGTCGAACTTGTAAAAAGAGAATACGGCGAAGATTACGCAAGCGTGTATTCCGACGAGACGTTGGCAATCTGCGGTCTTCTGCACGACGTATGCAAGGTTAATTACTACGTCGTCGATACCCGCAACGTCAAGGAAAACGGAACGTGGAAGAAAGTCCCGTATTTCAAAGTGGAGGAGAAATTTCCTTACGGACACGGCGAAAAATCGGTATTCATTATTTCGCAGTATCTCAAATTGACGGCGGACGAAGCTATGGCGATTAACTGGCATATGGGCGGTTTTGACGAACGCGTAAAAGGCGGAAGCTACGCGCTGTCCGAAGCGTACGCCAAGTATAAATTGGCTCTTCTAATGCACGTTGCCGACCTTACGGCGACTTATTTGGACGAGGAACGCGGTTTGAAACTGTAAAGATTGTTAAAACAGACGGTTGAACGCAGTTTTTTCGAGAGGAATTTCAAAAGATTTACGTATATTTTTGCAGGTTTATGAGACGGAACGATTCGCATAAAAAGTATACCTCGAGCTGTAAAGGAAAGGTGGAAAATATGAATAAACAATTACTGGAAAGATTTTTGCGTTACGTAAAAACAGATACGCAGTCGGTACCCGACGTCGAAAAATTTCCCAGCAGCGACAAACAGAAAAACTTACTTCGCTTACTGAAAGAGGAATTGAACGGCATGGGCGTAGAAGCGCGCATGGACGATAAGTACGGCTACGTTTACGCAACTATACCCGCCAACGTCAAGGGCGGTTGCAAGTTGGGTTTAATCGCGCACGTAGATACGTCTCCTGCGGTTTCGGGAAAGGACGTTAATCCCGTCCTGACGGAAAATTACGACGGAAAAGACATACCTCTTGCCGACGGCCGCAAACTATCTCCCGACGAATTTCCCGAATTAAAGTCGCACGTCGGCAAGACGATAATTTCTTCCGACGGAAGAACGCTTTTGGGCGCTGACGACAAAGCGGGCGTTGCGGTCATTATGCAGCTTGCGCAAACTCTTGCGGACAATCCGTCGATTCGACACGGTACGGTGCGTATCGCGTTTACTCCCGACGAGGAAGTGGGGCGCGGTACGGACTTTTTCGACGTAAAGGGTTTCGGCGCGGATTTCGCGTATACGGTGGACGGCGGCGGACTGGGCGAGTTGGAATACGAAAATTTCAATGCCGCTGCGGTAAAAGTAACCGTTAACGGCAAGTCCGTTCATCCCGGCTCTGCAAAAGGCGTTATGTTAAACGCCAATCTTGTACTGATGGAATTGCAATCTATGCTTCCCGTAGAGCAGAATCCGTCCTATACCGAAGGGTACGAAGGATTTTACTATCTCGACAGTATGCGGGGAGAGTGCGACAAAGCGGTTGCCGATTACATTATTCGCGATCACGACAGAGGCAAATTCGAAGCGAAGAAAAAGTTCTTTGCCGACGTTTGTAAATATCTCAACGGTAAGTACGGCGAAAAAACCGTTGTCGCCGAGATAACCGACAGTTACTACAATATGAAGGAAAAAATTCTTCCGCATATGCACTTGATAAACAATGCCTGTGTTGCAATGGAACGCGCTTCCGTTGCTCCCAAAATAGTGCCTATTCGCGGAGGAACGGACGGAGCAAGACTGAGCTACGAAGGACTGCCTTGTCCCAACCTGTTTACGGGCGGTTACAATTTTCACGGCAGATACGAGTATATTCCTCTCGAGGATATGCAAAAGGCGCTGGAAACAGTGTTGAATCTGGTGGATATATATAAGGATTTCAAAGGTTAATCGGAAGGAAAAGAATGAAAGAAATAATTTACAGAAGAACGCCTCTGTCGGACACGTTGAATTTTCGCGACTTGGGCGGTTACGCTACGCAAAACGGCGGCATAACCCGCTGGAACGTGTTTTTCCGCAGCGCGTGTCCCAACAGTATCAACAAGGCGGACGAGGAAACGTTACGCAATCTGGGTATTACCGATATTATCGATTTGCGCGGCGGCGACAATGCCGACGAAGTTCAGCGCGGTTATACGTCGCTTACGGGGTTTAATGTTTACAATATTCCCGTCGGCGGAGGGATTCCTCCAAAAACGGTTTCGGAGTGTCCTGAGAGTTATCTTCAGATTGCCGAAAGCGAGCGTATGCGCGACGTATTTAAAATAATTGCGGAAGCTAAGGGCGCCGTGCTGTTTCATTGTTTTGCAGGCAAGGACCGAACGGGAGTAGTCGCCGCGCTGTTGCTTATGCTTGCAGACGTTTACGACGAAGATATTATCGCCGACTATACGCTGTCTTATACGTATTTTCTTTCGCGTATACGTTCAGACTTTTTGCGGTTCGACGCGGAAAAGGACGTTTTTAAACCGTTGCCCGACCATATGGAGGGATTTATGCGCGTGTTCCGCGAAAAATACGGCGACGTAAGAAGCTATTTGCTTCAAGCGGGATTTGCAAATTCTCAAATCAATGCGATTGTCGGTAAATTCGTCGTCGGTAAAGAAAGGAAAAAATGAAAGATAAACGGATATTTAAAAAGAATATGTTTAAAGTGACGATAATCTGTCTTGCAGCGGCAGTCGTCGAAGAAGCTTTCTTTATTTTCTTTACGTTTAATTTTCTGGAAGAGGACAAAAGGTGGTTTCTGATTTTTATTTCCTGCACTCTTTTGTCCGCCGCACTGTGTTTGTTTTGGCTGCTGCTAAGACAGTATTTCGTCGTAAACGACGAAACCGTAACTTACTGTAAATTGTTCCGACGCATAACGACCGTATATTGGAAAGACGCAGAGGTTACGGAAACGACTTCTTACGGAAAGGACGGCGTTTTGAGCTGGGTTGTGATTTCCGACGGAGTTAACGACGTTAAACTTTCTTCGGTAAGTTTGAAAGATATAGCTCTTTTAAAAGACCTCTGCAAAAAAGCGAAAGAAAAATACGACGTAAATAACATAACTTTTTAATTGAAAACGGCGACTTCATAACGAGGTCGCCGTTTGCTTACGGTTTTTTGCGCAGTATCTTCGTTTTGTAAGATTTTATACGTCAGGCTTTGTTTGCGGAACCTAAAACGTTTACGATCTTATGCTTTACCATCTCTTTCATCATGGCTCTCGCATCGCCCAGATACTGTCTGGGGTCGAAGTGGGAAGGATTCTCCGAGAAGTGCTTACGGATAGCGGCGGTAAAAGCTACGCGCAAGTCGGAGTCGATATTGATTTTGCAAACCGCCATCTTAGCGGCTTTTTTAAGTTCGCTTTCGGGTATGCCGATAGCGTCGGGCATACTTCCGCCGAATTCGTTTACGATTGCGACTTTGTCTTGCGGAACGCTGCTTGCGCCGTGCAGTACGATGGGGAAGTTAGGCAGTCTTTTGCCTATTTCTTCCAAAATATCCAAACGCAATTTCGGATCTTGACCGGGTTTGAATTTGTAAGCGCCGTGCGAAGTGCCGATAGCGATGGCAAGGCTGTCTATTCCCGTGCGCGCGGTAAATTCTTCCACTTCGTCGGGGCTGGTAAACAAAGCGTCTTTAGCTTCCACTTTAACGTCGTCTTCTACTCCCGCGAGTTTTCCGAGTTCCGCTTCTACTACAACTCCGTGCGCGTGCGCGTATTCTACGACCTGCTTCGTTATTGCGATATTCTCTTCCCAAGGCTTCGAGGAAGCGTCGATCATAACGGACGTAAACCCTCCGTCGATAGAGGCTTTGCAGATTTCGAAATCGGCGCCGTGATCGAGGTGCATAGCTACGGGAATATCCGTAGTTTCTACTGCGGCCTGCACGAGATGCTTCAAATAAACGGGGTTGGCGTATTTTCTTGCGCCTGCCGATACTTGAAGAATAACGGGCGATTTACATTCGTTGGCGGCTTCTACGATAGCTTGAATCATTTCCATATTATTGACGTTAAACGCGCCTATCGCATAACCTTCTTTGTAAGCTTTTGCAAACATTTCTTTCGTTGTAACAAGTGGCATTGCGGTTTCCTCCAAATTATAGATTTATTTTATATTTCGCATAATGTTTTTATAAGATTTTTGAGCAGTCAATTTGTTGTCAAACTTTAAACACTATGTTATACTATACAAGGTATTGTAGCACAATTATCGCTTTAAGTAAAGCGGGAATTATGTTGCCGACTATAAAAATATTTTGGAGGTAAACTCACAATGGCAAAGAAAGTTAGAGTTGCAATCAACGGTTTTGGACGTATCGGTCGTCTTGCTTTCCGTCAAATGTTCGGCGCGGAAGGTTACGAGATCGTAGCTATCAACGACTTGACAAGTCCTAAGATGCTTGCTCATCTTTTGAAGTATGATACGGCGCAAGGCAACTACGTTACTATGGGTCACACAGTTAAAAGCGCAGAACCCGAATATGCCGAAGACGGCAAAACGGTTGTTAAACCCGGTTCTATCACGGTAGACGGCAAAAAAATCACTATTTACGCAGAACCCAAAGCTGCCAATCTTCCTTGGGCGGAATTGAAAGTAGACGTAGTGCTCGAATGTACGGGCTTCTACTGCAGCAAGGAAAAGAGTCAGGCTCATATCGATGCCGGCGCTAAGAAGGTTATTATTTCCGCTCCCGCAGGAAAAGATCTTCCCACAGTCGTTTACGGAGTAAACGAAGGTATTTTGACGAAGAAGGACACAATCATCTCCGCCGCAAGCTGCACGACGAACTGTCTTGCTCCTATGGCTAAGGCTTTGAACGATTACGCCGCAATCGAAAGCGGTATTATGATTACCGTTCACGCTTATACGGGCGACCAAATGGTATTAGACGGACCTCACCGCAAGGGCGACCTTCGTCGCGCTCGCGCCGCCGCTCAGAATATCGTTCCCAACACGACCGGCGCGGCTAAGGCAATCGGTCTCGTTATTCCCGAACTTAACGGAAAACTTATCGGAGCTGCTCAACGCGTACCCGTATGCACGGGGTCTACCACAATCCTTGTAGCGGTAGTTAAGAGCGCTAAGGAAGTTACTGCGGAATCCGTCAACGCGTATATGAAGAAAGTTGCAAACGAATCTTACGGTTACAACGAAGATATGATCGTTTCTTCCGATATCATCGGCATGAGCTACGGCAGCTTGTTTGACGCTACTCAAACGATGGTTAAGGAAATCGGCGACGGTCTGTACGAAGTACAGGTTGTAGCGTGGTACGACAACGAGAACAGCTATACGACTCAAATGGTTCGTACTATCAAATACTTTGCCGAGTTAAAGTAATTTAACGGCGCTAACGCCCGATACGTTTGCGCGTAATACTTACGACTTCTCAGCCCGCAAGAGACAAACTCTTGCGGGCTATTCGTTTGCGCGTTGTATTTTTAAAAGACAATCCCGTTTGCTTAGCGGTATCTCGAAAAGATGTCGTGCGTCTTTTCGGCGTTAAAAGCGGACGGCGCAGTAGACGCGCGTCTAAATGCGGTTACCGTTTGATTCGTAAGCCGTCGCGCGTTGCGTAAAACAATCGAATTGACAGCAAATCGGAGAGTATGCTAAAATACTTGCGTGAAGAAAAGTAAATTCGTTCAAAATTTAATACGGTCGTACAGCAGCCGCACTGTGTTTTTCGCTGCGGTTTCGCTTATTGTCAATTTAGCGTTTGCCGTAATAAACGGCGCGGTTGCTTTGAAATATTCTTCGTTGTGGTACGGCGCGCTCGCCGGTTACTATATTATGTTGATTTTACTAAAAGGCGGCGTAGTAACGGCTAAAACCGTTTGCGGCAAAAAATACGGCGAAGACGAATTCGCTCTCGGCAAATCCGAAATAAAGACGTATTTGTTCAGCGGCGCGTGTCTTGTAATACTGGAAGCGGCGATGGCGGTAGCGATTGTCCAAATGGTAATTACGCCTAAACCCGATATCAGCGGTCCGATAATGGCGATAGCCAATGCGGCGTATACCTTTTACAGTATGACGATGGCGGTAATTAACATTGTTAAAGCAAGGCGTTCAAGCGATTACGCCGTTCAAGCCATACGCAACGTAAATCTCGTCTCGGCGTGCATGGCAATGCTGTCTTTGACGGTTTCCCTTATCGCCACCTTCGGCGAAGAAGAAATGCTTGCGATGAAAGCCTCCGTAGGAGTTGTCGTTTGCCTGTTGACGTTGGCGATTGCAATTTATATGATAGTCCGCGCAAGTAAAGCTCTTAAATCTTTCGGTAACGCAAACGAATAAGCAAAGTTCGGATTATTAAATTTTGCGTTATACGGCGATAATTTATAAAACAAGTCCGCATACGATTGAGCGAACTTGTTTTTTACTGTCGTTCTATTCGGTTAAAATTTCCGAGCGACTTATCAAGGCGAATGCGATTTTTATTTGAGTTTATACGCTGCCGAGCAACTTAATTTCAAAACGTAAATTTCTTGCCGTTCGACGGTTAATTTATTTGCATTATTTAATTTAAAGTAATATAATATGAGACGTTTCGACAATCGAAACGGTATTTTCGAATAAATTTCAACAAGGTTCAACTAAACGTAACGTATGAAACACGCAATCGGCAAACACGAGATGAACCTCACCGAAGGTTCTATATTTAAAAAGTTGATAATATTCGCGCTGCCTCTTATGGCAACGAATATTTTGCAGCTTTTATTTAACGTCGCCGACGTTGCCGTTTTGGGTATTGCAGGTTACGATATAGGTCCCGTAGGATCTACGGGAGCGTTGATAAATCTCATAATAGGTTTGTTCGTCGGTCTGTCCGTCAGCGCAAACGTTTTGGTTGCGCGTTTCGTCGGATCAGACGAAAAGGAGCGCGCCGAACGCGTAGTGGGCATATCTGTGTTGTTCGCTTTGGCGGTAGGCGCGTTTTTGGCAGTCGTCGGGGTATTGTGTTCGCGTACGTTTCTTTCGTGGATGAATTGCCCGTCGGAGTTTTTGGACGACGCAACTACGTACATGCAAATATACTTTATAGGTATGCCTATTGTGTTGCTGTACAATTTCTGCGCTTCGATTATGCGCGCGGTAGGCGATACCTTTCGTCCTCTTATTTATCTGATTATCGCAGGGGTAGTAAACGTAGGACTTAACTTTTTGCTTACCTACGTGTCCGATATGGGAGTGGCGGGCGTCGCCATCGCAACGGTAGCTTCGCAGCTCGTATCCGTCGTTCTCGCTATGATAAGCTTAATTCGCAGTAAGGGTTTTGCGCATTTCAGCGTTAAAAATATGCGCTTTTTCAAATCGGAATTCGTGGAAATGCTTAAAATAGGATTGCCCGCAGGTTTGCAGGGTTGCGTGTTTTCGCTGTCAAACGTGGTAATAATGTCTACCATCAATTCGTTCGGTACCGTCGCCGTAAACGGCAACACTTTGGGCGCGCAGTTCGACGGTTTTATATACAACGCCATGAACGCTATCGCGCTGTCGTGTATGGCGTTCGTCAGTCAGAATTTGGGCGCGAAAAACGTCGCCCGTATCAGAAAAACCGTAGGCATATCCCTTTGCGTGGTAACGGTCGTGGGGTTGGCGGTGTGCGGAGTAGTGTTGCTTGTAGCCCGTCCCGTCGCCGTTCTTATAAAGCAGCCTTCCGACGTTATCGAATACGCAATACGGTACCGTCTGTTGCTTTTGGGCACTACGTACTTTACCTGCGGACTTATGGAGGTTATGAGCTATACCATGCGCGGACTGGGCAAATCTACCCTTGCTATGATCGTCAGTCTGTCGGGGAGCTGTTTGTTCCGAATACTATGGATATATACGGTATGCAAATGGGTGACGGAAATTCCTGCGGCATATTACGCTTTGTACTGGGTATATCCCGTAAGCTGGGTTTTGACCTTTGCAATCTTTATCGCAATGTATTTTCCCGCTATAAAAAAGGTGCAAAAACGTCTATCTCTGCCCGAAGACGGTGTAAACGACGCATTGCGCGGCAACAGTTGACATAAATTACCGTTTGGTATACAATATATAAGTAAAGAAATTTGCAATTAAACGGTTTGTTGCCGAATCAACGCAATATTCCGTTAAAAGTACGGTTTCTTCGAAACCGAAATAGGTGCATTATGAAGTTAGATATGATTATGCTGATAATAACTATAGTACCTTTGGTAATAGGGTTATTGTTGGGATTTTTGCGCGGTTCAAGACGTTCCGTATTGAGACTGCTGTTAGTTATTTTGTGCGTCGTTTGCGCATTCTGCCTTAAAGACGTCGTCGCAGATAAACTTTTGGACTTCGAAATAGACGGCAAGACTTTGCAGGAGATTGTAGTGTCTTTTCTTCCGCCGGAATTATCTGAAATGTCCGATACGCTTACGCCCATCGTCTTTATGATAGTTTCCGCCGTATCGTTTTTGCTTATTTTCTTAGCGCTGCAGTTTGTCACATGGTTAATCATATATCCGCTGTGCAAGCTGTTTGTAAAAAAAGGCAAAAAGAAACACGGCATTATAGGCGGAGTAGTAGGTTTGGTACAGGGCGCTGCTGTAGCGTTGGTGCTGGTTGTTATGTGCAACGGCATTTTGCTTAACGTAGGTAAGGTTACGGAAGTTGCGAATTCCGCCGTCGCTCAGACGAATACGGCAGCCGAGTCGCCGCGAGACGACGATCCCGAGCAGGACTTGTTTAAGCAAATATCCGATATGCTCGACGAATATATGCAATCGAAATACTGTCAGGCAATATCTCCCATGAGCAGTAAAGTATTCGATTTTGTCGCTTCCGTCAAGCTCCAAGACGGCAACAAGCTCACCTTGTCGGGACAAATTGACGCGCTATCCGGTCTTGTTAAAATGGCGGAGGCTTTGCAAACGATACAGGACCTCGATTTGTATGGTGGTTTTACGGGAGATCTTGCAGACGGTTTGGCGAACGTATTTGCCACTCTCGACGAAATCAACAGCAGTTTGTCTACCGAATCGAAACAAACTATTAACGAAATAGTTTCCGTCGTTGCCGACGCTTATTTGCAGGACTTGCCTATCGATATAGATCTTACCGTCATCGATTTCGAAACGATCGATTTCGGCAAAGAGGGCGAAGTTATAACGGAATTGGCTTCTTATAAAGGTAAGGATATAGAAAGTCTTACCGAAGAGGACGCGAAAAATATAGTAAACACCGTAGTAGAGAGCGATATTATTCTGCCGTTACTTTCAAGCAGCGACGACTTTACGCTGAATTTAAATAACGAGCAAAAAGAATATGCTAACAGAGTAATAGACGATTTGGCAGATGATCCCGAAGTCGAAATAGATGATGAAAAATTAAATATGCTTATCAAGTTCTTCGGTATCAACGACAGTCAAGGCGGCAGCGGTGTAACGACGCCTCCTGCGGGAACCGACACTCCGACGGATACGACAACCCCTTCGGAAAAGGATCCTTCCGAGACGGAAACTCCGACGGAGACGGAAGATACTTCGAAGACGTAACAACCCGAAAGTCCCGTTCAACCGACCGAACCCGAGCAGACGAAAGAGCCCGAAATCGAATAGTTAAATAAGAAGTTTGACGCCGTATTCTGAAATGCACCCCAAAAGTTAGACAAAACTTTTGGAGGTGCATTTTTATGTCAAG
>JAMPAB010000016.1 GCA_023667435.1 Corallococcus sp.
CGATGTAATAAACAGTAGTTAAATGCCGTTAGATGTAGTCTATTGTTTTATTATAACACACGGGACGACTTGTTGGCAAACAAGTGAGACTATTCGACGGTAACGGATTTAGCTAAATTTCGCGGTTTATCTACGTCGCGTCCCAGACGTTTAGCTACGTAATACGCAAGCAGCTGCAACGGCACTACGGATATTATTCCGTAAAGCATACGGTTAACTACGGGGATTTTGACTACGTTGGCGCCTTTAAAACCGTACGGCGTTACGACTATCGCTTCCGCTCCGCGAGCTACGACTTCGGAAACGGACGATGCCGTTTTGTCAAGCAGAGCGCTGTCCGTCGCTAACGCCACAACAAAAACGCCTTTTTCCATAAGAGCGAGCGTGCCGTGTTTCAACTCTCCGGCAGGATACGCTTCGGAATGAATGTAACTGATTTCTTTGAGCTTTAAAGACCCTTCGCAGGCAGTAGGATAATCCGAAGCGCGCCCGATATAGAACACCGCCGAACAGTCTTTGACTTCATCCGCAAGACGCACTATTTCGTAGCTGTTGTCGAGTATCTTTTCGATTACGTTCGGAAGCGCGTCGAGCGAATCCGCAATTTTGTTGCGGGTAGTTTCGTCGATAGAACCTTTGAGATATGCCAAATCGGTCAAAAGCAACGTCAAAGTTACCAACTGACAGTTATACGCTTTTGTACTGGCAACGGCAAATTCTCCGCCCGCGCAGATATTTTTCACTCTGTCGCATACAAAACACAGCGACGAAGCGTCGGTATTCGTAACCGCGTAGGTAAACCCGCCCTGCTTGCTTACTTTTTCGGCGGCGCGAATAGTATCGGCGGTTTCTCCGCTTTGACTGATAAAAAACGCCAACGTGGAGCTGTCTACGGGATAGCGGTCGTAAATAAATTCGCTCGCTATTACTGGTACGACGTCTACGTCAAGCATTTCCCTCGACACCGCCGCAGCTTGCAAACCGCTGTTATACGCCGTTCCGCATCCTATAAGATAAATCCTTTTTATTCGATGAACCGTCTTTGCGGGCAAATTGATTCCTCCGCTTTCGAAATAGTTTTTCTTTGCCTGCGCTACTTTTTGAGGAATCTCCATAATTTCTTTTAGCATAAAGTCGCCGTCCGCCTCGTCGATTTGCTCTGCTTTGTCGGGAGTGAAGAATTTAACGGAAACGGGATTTCCGTCGAAATCGTAAAAAACAACGCCGTTGCGATTGGCAACCGCTATCGTATTGTCGGGAGTCAACGCAACCTTATCCGCCCAGCGCGATAAGCAGCGCGTATCCGAACACAGATACGTTCCGTCATCGGATATTCCTACGACTAATGGACTTTTGTTTTTGATTGCGTATATGCTGTCGTCGTAAGCATTTGCGATAACTATTGCGAACGATCCCGTCAGTTCTTTCGCAACGTTTTTTACCGCATCGAGAACGTTGCCGGAATAATACGACTGTAAAAGATACGCCGCCGTTTCGCTGTCCGTTTCGGAGGTAAACTTTGCGCCGTACGACATGAGGCGGCGTTTGATATCCAAATAATTTTCAATAATTCCGTTGTGAACGACGGCGAATTTGCGATCCTCCGAATAAAACGGGTGCGCGTTTTCCGCGCATACTTTGCCGTGCGTCGCCCAACGCGTATGACCTATCGCGATTTGTCCCGTAAAAGAATCGGAAATGCAGGAGTCGAGCTGTTCCACTCTGCCCGCCCGTTTAATCAGCTTTATTTCGTTTTTATCCTTTACGGCGATGCCTGCGGAATCGTATCCGCGATATTCCAGATATTTCAGCGCGCGGCGCGTATTTCCGACGGCATTATCCCCTATCATTCCGAAAATTCCACACATAAGTACCTCCCTGTATACGATTAGTATATGAGAGATTATCAAAAGGTGTTTGTATTAGACGCGGAAACTGTAACGAAAAAACGGACGGGTTAAAAGTAACGGCGGTAAATGCGCAATTCTACGGCGGCGCGACGCCTTTGCCGCGACAATTTATTTTAATACGTTTGACTACTTCAAGCGTAAGTTGTATAATTTGTAAGTTGTGCTACAGACACTTTATTGTAGAAATTTTTCGACGGCGGCGCGACGCCGTCAAGGAGATAAGCAAATGCAGAGAAGCGACGTCAGAAACATTGCGATAATCGCCCACGTTGACCACGGCAAGACCACTCTTGTAGATCAGCTTTTAAAACAGAACGGCGTTTTCCGCGCCAACGAAATCGTAGCGGAACGCGTAATGGACAATAACGATTTGGAAAGAGAACGCGGAATTACTATTTTGGCGAAAAACACCGCCGTACACTATAAAAATACCAAAATCAATATTATCGACACTCCCGGCCACGCGGATTTCGGCGGCGAAGTGGAACGCATACTTTCTATGGTTGACGGCGTGCTGCTTCTTGTAGACGCAATCGAAGGCTGTATGCCTCAAACGCGCTACGTCTTGAAAAAAGCTTTGGGTTTGGGCAAAAAAGCTCTTGTCGTCGTTAACAAAGTAGACAAGGGCGAGTTCGACGAACGCGAACTTCAGGAACAGATAATGGAGCTGTTTATGGAGCTGGGCGCAAACGACGATCAGTTCGACTTCAAAATCATTTACGCTTCGGCAAAACAGGGCTGGGCGTCGGAAAATCTTAACAAACCGTCAAGCGATATGTCGCCTTTACTTGACGCAATACTGACGGAAATCCCCGCTCCCGAAGGGGAAACGGATAAAGGGTTGCAGCTGCTTATATGCAATATCGATTACGACGAATACGTAGGCCGCATAGGAATAGGCAAAGTCAATCGCGGCAAGATCACGAACGGTCAGCAAGTTATGATTTGCCACAAAAATAACGTTTTCAACTCGGCGAAAGTAACGCGGCTTTATCAATTCGAAGGACTGAAACGCGTAGAATGCGAAGCAGGCTCGATGGGCGACATTGTTGCGATAAACGGAATTGCCGATATGAATATAGGCGACACCGTTTGCGCGGCGGACTGCGTAGAACCGCTGCCGTTCGTCAATATAGACGAACCGACGGTAAGTATGCTGTTTATGGTAAACAACAGTCCGTTTGCAGGGAAGGAAGGCAAATACGTAACGAGCCGTCACATTCGCGCAAGACTGTTTAAAGAAGTGGAAACAAACGTATCTATGCGCGTTGAAGAAACGGACTCTGCCGATTGCTTTAAAGTATACGGCAGAGGAGAATTGCACCTGTCTATTTTGATAGAAGAAATGCGCCGCGAAGGATACGAATTTCAGGTATCGCGCCCGAGAGTTATTTTTAAAGAAATCAACGGCGTCAAATGCGAACCGATAGAATATCTCGTTGTGGAAGTGCCGGATATTTACGTGGGAAGCGTTATGAACAAACTGGGCGCAAGAAAAGCGGAGCTTATCAATATGTCTCCCGACAATCAGGGGGGAACGAAGTTGGAGTTTAAAATTCCGTCGCGCGCACTGTTCGGATACCGCAGCGAATTGCTTACCGACACGAAAGGCTTCGGAGTTATGAGCAGCGTACTCGACAGCTACGAACCGTACAAAGGAGAAGTCGCCGAAAGATCGCGCGGAAGTTTGGTCGCGTTCGAAGACGGCACCACCACCGCGTACGGATTGTTCAACGCGCAGGAACGCTGCCGTCTGTTTGTGGGCGTAGGACTGCCCGTTTATTCCGGTATGGTAGTAGGCGAAAACAGCCGCGAAGACGACATTACCGTAAACGTATGCAAAACGAAACACTTGACCAACAACCGCGCAAGCGGTTCCGACGAAGCGTTGAAACTGACGCCTCCTACAGTTTTAAGTTTAGAGCAGTGTTTGGAATTTATTTCCGACGACGAACTCGTCGAAGTTACGCCTTCCTCGATACGTTTGCGCAAAGCGATACTCGACCACAGCGAGCGTATGCGCATATGGGCAAGAAACAATAAGAAACAAAATTAACGTTTAAACGCAAAAGAGGCTGTCGCAAGTTAGTAAAAAACTTGCGACAGCCCCTTTTGGTGTAGTATTACGTTATACGTAAATTCCGTTATTCTGCGTTTTCCGAATTTTCCGTTACTGATACCGTCAATTTGACGCTCTTTCCCGCGTATTCGAATTTATAAGTATATTCATGACCGCCGTTAACGACAGCCGTTTCGAACGTTTCGAATTTGTCAACGGGAATTACGCCGACGTCAGACAAACGAATAATGCCGTTATCTGTCTTTCTTCCGAAATACGCCGTTAACGTATATTCTCCCTCTGTCAAAGGAGCAGGCAACAAAATCTCGGCATTGCCCGACAACGACGTTTGAGCATTAGCGTAAACTACCGAACCGAAAGCATCGGAATATACGTCTTCCGCTTTGCCGTCCCAACATACAAATACGGAATATTCCTTGCTGCTGCTCAGTATAACCGTTTTGTCAACGTTAAACATTACGGAAGAAAAGTCCATACCGTTCTCGTCGATAACGCCTTCGCCGCTTACGTTAGCATTAAACTTAACAAGACTTGCCGTCGCCATTCGAAGCGGACTGTTTGCGCAGCATTTTAGTCCAGTTGACGAAACCGTATACGTCCAATGCCAAAAAGGCGGCAAAGCACACTATCATCGGAAAATAAGTTATATCGTTTAACGTTTGAAGTATCCACATGACGATAAGCACCGCGTCGTTTACCGCATAACCTACCGCGTAAAAACGGCTTCTGCGCGCGGTGAGGTACGATGCGACGAACGAAGTCGCAACCGACAGCGAGCTTACAATCAAATTTGCCGTATTCAACGCCTGCAATATAAAGTAAAACGCTACGGTAACCGCCGCAGTCAAAAGGGGAAACAACCACCGTTCTTTCGTTGACAGCGAATTTACTTTCACCTCGCTCTTGTTGCCTTCGTACGGATTTTTAAGCCATACAATAAGCGCCGCTACCGCCATAGGAGCGGTCATTGCAAGATACGTTATCATTTCTCCGTAGTAACTGCACGAAAACGAAATTATCCCGTAAAATACGCTGAAAACGACGGTTAAAACCTGCCCTAACGGATTCCCTTTAGACACAAATCCAAGCGCAGTTATTCCTATCAACGACCCTACAAGATAGTGGTATTGAGTGTTGCCGAACACAAAAAAGACCGTTACTATCGCCGCCGCGCTTACCGACCAAATTATCCACTCGACAGGTTTTATGCTTTTGAAGAAATTTTTCATTTGTCACCCATATAAAAATAAGCGTTCCGTCCGCATCTTCTGAGACCTAACGATACGGACAAAACGCCTGAGCGCTTGCAAACACTCGGTAGCGTTTGCCTAAATCAAGTATATTATATTAAATAACGGCGGACGCCGTCAAGTAAAAACCGTAAAGACGATGTCAGTTTGCAATAGGTTCAAAAAAGGTTCTGTTTCTTAAGAAAGTAAACCTATGACGGAAACAACCGCAGAAACGAAATTGCGCGCACAGCCGCGAACATATTACGACTTGTTCGTTTGGGACTGACCGTCGAAGCTTAAAGAATTTATAATCTCTCCGTCGAGCTTTTTTAGAACAATGCCTGTCTCTTCGATAACCATATAACTCGGTTCGCCGTCGCGCGGCCGCGATACCGAGCCTACGTTTGCTATATAAAGACCGTTGAAGCGCTGCAATAGCGACATATGGGTATGCCCGTAAACAAGCACGTCGCCCTCGCGCAATAACGGAGGAATCCGATACTTGTTGTAAACGTCTCCGTGCGTAAAAAACAGCGTTCGCCCGAAGTGATACATAACCGCGTAATCGTCCATTCCGCAAGGCAGCAACGCAATATCGCCGTCGCGGTCGTTGTTGCCTCTGACGAGATATAACGTAGAATTTATTTGACGGGTTTTATCCGCAACCTCGTTTGAAAGTGAAATAAACCCTCCGAATAAATCTCCGCAAATCACCGTTTTGTCGGGACGCTCGGTATCCACGATTTTTAAAATGACGTCCATTCCCGAAGGACTTCCGTGTATATCGGAAAAAACCGCTATTTTCATACCGCGAATTCCGACAGCGTTAAATTTCGATATGGACGATTCCGTCCTTGTCGCTGCGTTTATACACGACAAAACGTTTGCCGACGCATTGAACGGGTTCGCAGGCAAGAATGTCGCATACTTCGCGGCAAATCGCCTTAACGGGAGTTTCGCAGCTTTGCAGCGCCGCGACCTTTACAAGCTCGCGGTGATACAGCGCCGTTTCTATTTCCTTAATTACGTTTTCCGTCAATTCCTCTTTGCCTATCGTCACAATCGGACGCAACGTGTTAGCCATAGATTTCAATTTACTGCGTTGTTTGGTCGTTATCATTTTCCGTATCCTTCTATTCCAAATATTCGAATTCTATCTCGCCGATTATTACGGTATCGTTGTCGCAGGCGCCCGCTTCGCGCAACGCCCTGTATACGCCGCGCGTTTTGAGAACACGCTCGAAATAGCGGTAACTGTCGAAGTCGTCCAAATCTACCTTGCGCGATAACTGGGTAACCAGTCCGCCGACGACCTCGAACACGTTATCGGCAAGTTTGACGATTTCAAAGCCGTCGTCTTCTTCCTGCTGCAACCGATACGGAGTATACTCCATTGCCTTAACGGGAGGAATATCGTACAACAGCGCCGCCGTCTTGATTATAAAATCCTCCACGCCTTCGTGAATTATTGTGGTCATAGGTATTATTTCGTACTCTTGACCGTACTTGCTCTTAAAACGCGCAAGGTTTTCTTCGGCGTCAGGCATATCCATTTTGTTGGCGATTACAATCATAGGCAAATTGCGGAGGTTTTCGTCGTAGCTGTAAATTTCGTTGTTGATAAGCTCGAAGTCGGCAAGCGGATCTCTGCCTTCGCTTCCCGATATATCTATCACGTGCGCCAACAGCCGAGTGCGCTCGATATGCCGCAAAAAACTGTGTCCGAGCCCCATTCCCTCGCTTGCGCCTTCGATAAGACCGGGAATATCCGCAAGAACAAACGTTTCGTCGTGGAAGGAAACTACCCCGAGATTAGGCGACAGCGTAGTAAAGTGATAGTTGGCAATTTTGGGTTTTGCATCGGACACTACCGATAACAGCGTGCTTTTGCCTACGTTGGGAAACCCTACCAGTCCCACGTCGGCAATAGTCTTCAATTCCAACGTGACCTCGTATTCTTCGCGTTTTTGCCCCAACTCCGCAAACGAAGGCGATTGCCTGCGCGAAGTTTTAAAGTGGTAATTGCCTCTGCCGCCCTTGCCGCCTTGCAAGACAATTTCTTTCTGTCCGTCTTCGAACATATCCGCAACGACGTGTCCGTCGGCGCTCTTTATCACCGTGCCGACGGGGACTTTAACAATAACGTCCTGTCCGCTTTTTCCGTAAGACCTTTGCCTGCCGCCGTTTTCGCCGTTGCCTGCACGGAAATGTTTTTGATAATGGAAAGCGTTAAGCGTGTTTTCCGACGACGTAGCAACAAACACGACGTCTCCGCCCTTGCCGCCGTCTCCGCCGTCCGGTCCGCCGTTAGGCACGTATTTTTCCGTATGCAGACTCGCCGAGCCGTCTCCGCCGTTGCCCGCTTTGATATAAATTTTAACTTTGTCTATAAACATAATTTCCTCGCGTCTGTAATCAGCATTTCCGCTATCTTTTTTCCGTCCGCAACCGCGTCGGCTACCAGTTTGCCTTTATACGCATCGCCGCCTATATACAAATTATCCGACAAGCGGTACGACCCGACGTTACGGATTTCTCCGCTCAATATACCCGCATCGAACTTACTTCCCGTTGCGGCAATAACGCTGTCGCACTGCACTTCGAAAACGTCGTCGGTGATTTCGAGCCTTCCGCGCCCCTGAGAGACGGTTTTTGCAAGAACGAGCGTTAACCCGTTTTGAGACTTAACAAGCCTTACGGGCGCAACGTTGAACTTAAATTCCACATTTTCGGCGACGGTCGAATCTATCTCTTTACGAAACGCAGGCATATCGTCTTTTGTTCTTCGGTATGCCAAAATTACGTCGTCGCCGTTTCGTTTGGCAAGTCGGGCACAATCCATCGCGCTGTTTCCGCCGCCTACAACCGCTACTTTTCCGCGTTTGTAATTGCCCTGCAAACAATCTTTGTAATCGGTCGCGTATTCCGCTCCGTCGATACCCAAATCGTAATTAACGCACGCGCCCGTAGCAATAAGCACGGCGTAGTATTCCTTTTCGAATTGCAGAACATCGTAAGAAGAAACGTCTTTTTTTACTACGTCGATTTTATCCTTAACGGCGTTTTCCGCGCGTTTTACGGCATCGTAAGGCAAACGGAAATCCGGTATTGTTTTTAACGTAGACAACAGCTCGCCTCTCTCGAACACGGTAACGTCGGCGTCTTCCTCGTACGCTTTGACGGCAAACGTCAAACCGCATACTCCGCCTCCTACTACGGCGATTTTACGCCCTTCCAAAGCGTTTCCGCGACGTTTTACTTCGTAAGGATATTTGCCGAACAGTTCTTTTTCCGCTTGTCCTATGTTAATCTCGCGGCCTTGCTTCGACAAAACGCAGCCGCTTTGACACTGTTGTTCGCAAGGACAAACGTATCCGCAAATTTCGCCGAACGGATGACCTATCGCATCCGCCGCCTGTTTAAAAAGTCCGGCTCCTGCAAATTTTAAAAAAGCTGGTATATCGTTTGAAACGGGGCAAGCCTTTTTACAGGCAGGGTTGGCGCAGGAAAGACATCTGGCGCCTTCCAGTTGTAAAAAATCAATCACGGCGATTCTCCTTGCGGTATTTGCAAAATTCTTTTACGGAGCACGCAACGCAGTTGGGATTCTGCGACTTACAAACGTATCTGCCGTGCAACAGAATGTAATGATGACTGTCCGCCCATTCTTCGGGAGGAATCGCTTTCATAAGCTGCTTTTCCGTTTCCAAAACGTTTTTTGCGTTGACTATGCCCAAACGGTTGGATACTCGAAATACGTGCGTATCGACAGCAATAGCTTGTCCGCCGAAAGCAACGGCGTACACTACGTTGGCGGTCTTGCGCCCTACTCCTTTAAGACTTTGCAGACTTGTCAGATCGCAGGGAACCTCGCCGCCGAATCTGTCGAGCAAGTCTTGCGACATTTCTTTTAAAAAGATCGCTTTGTTGTGATAAAAGCCGCAAGAATGAATGAGCCTTTCTATTTCTTCCAAAGGCAGCGCCGCCATTTGCTGGGGCGTAGACGCCGCTTGAAACAAACTCGGCGTCACCGAATTTACGCGTTTGTCGGTGCATTGCGCAGACAAAATAACCGCAACCAGCAACTGAAAAGGCGAATCGAAAACGAGTTCGCTTTTTGCATTCGGAAAATCTTGAGATAATTGTTTTAATATTAGTTGCGTATCCGTCATATTTCTTCCTTTGAATAACAGCCGTCCAATTCGTCGACGTATTCGGACGATAATACTTTCCGTTGCCGAAGCCGCGACGCAATTGACCGAAAGCAAAAGCTGTCAAACGCTGTTCTTGTTATCTTATTATACAGTATTATTTGCTAATTTTCAACACTTTGGCAGCTTAAATACGAGATAATGTTGAACCGTTCAAAGTAATCTTTACCAAATAAAACCCGACGAAAGTTTCACCCGAAGACAATACTCCGCGTACTTCGCGCAAAACGTTTTTGGCAAACTTGACCGACAGTCCGCACCCGACGTTGGCTGCCCTAGGCGTGGAAATAAGCGCGCAGGTTATGCCCTTGTTCTGTAAATAGTTGTAAGCTCTCATCGATACGTTGCGAGAACGGTAAATTGCTATTACGTATTCCATATTTCTCCTCCTATGTATATGAACGGACACGCAAGAAATTACGTAAATAAACAAGCTTAACGTCTTTTGATATGCTTGTGGCATAGCGCGAAAATTTCCCCGTAAAATATATTACTGCATTTATTCGAAAATAGTTAATAAGAGGTTGCTATGATTTATCTTGATAATGCCGCAACGACAAACTACAAACCGCAAACCGTAATAGACTCGGTTGTAGAATGTATGACGAAATATCCTTACAATCCCAACCGCAGCGGAAATAAAGCCGCGTTGGAGTTGCAGCGGAAAATATACGAAACCCGCAAAAAGCTGTCGATGCTTACGCATAACGACAGCGAACTGAACGTGGCGTTTACAAGCGGTTGCACTGCCGCGTTGAATCTCGCGATTTTAGGCACGGCGCGTAAAGGTCATATCATTATTTCCTCCTGCGAACATAATTCCGTACTGAGACCGATTATGCAGCTCAAAAAGAAAGGGTATGCAGAAGTGTCCGTTGCAAAGCCCGACGCGCAGGGCGACGTAACGGCGGAAGAAGTGTCGCGTCTGCTGCAGCGCAACACGTACATGCTGTGCGTATCGCACGTGTCGAACGTAAACGGAAAAAAGCAAAAACTGTACGAGCTGGGCGAATTTGCAAGAAAAAACAATTTGCTGTTTTTAGTCGATTGCGCGCAGAGTATAGGTTACTACGCAATAGATATGTATAAGTGCAACGTCGATATGGTTGCGGTTGCGGGTCACAAAGGACTGCACGGAATACAGGGCGCAGGCGCTCTTATATTCAACAAACGCGCGACACCGCGCCCAGTCACTTTCGGCGGTACGGGGACGGAAAGTCACCTCTACTATCAACCGACTACCGTTCCCGACGGTCTCGAATCGGGGACGTTGCCGTGTCCCGCAATAATGGGAATGAACGCAGGAATAGACTTTTGGATAGAAAACTGGCGCGCAAACCGAGATCGCATAGAAACGGCGCAACAGCTTATTTTGAACGGATTAAAAGATATAAAAGGAGTAAAACTGTACTCGCAACCGAATTACAGCGGCATAGTCGCATTTAACGTCGGAAACGTCGACAGTAACGAAATTGCGGATATATTATCGGAAAAATACGATATAGCTATTCGCGGAGGACTGCAGTGTTCGCCGCTTATGCACAGGTATCTCAAAACGACCGAGCAAGGCGTGGCGCGCGCGTCGGTATCCTGCGTCACCTCGAAAAACGACTGTTACGCCCTGTTAAACGCTGTGGAAGCTATCGCAAAACGCCGCTGTGTATAACAAATTTATTTTCACCGATGACCCGCGCTGCAAAAACCGCCTTAATACAAGCGTTCGATATTTCGCAGGCTCGACTTTTAAGGCGGAATTCTACAGGCAAAAACGAATTCGCAATACTTTGCGGCGCAAATATTAAATACGAAACAAAAAGTAACGTTCGATTGCTTAACGATCTCTACAATTTAAGCAATTCCTGCAACAGACCCGTAAGGCGGGAACGCTGTTCGGCATTGAGCAGCGGAGTTACGCGGTTGGCAAACGCTATTAACTGTTCGTTGGTCAAATTACCGCGCGCTTTCTGTTCTATCACGTTCGCTACGATATCCTTAACCAACTGTCCTTCCCCTTCCCGTTCGTATTTTGCGGCAAGACGTTTCATTTCTTCCACTTTTGACGCGTAATCGTCTCCGTAAGAAGCTGTTTTGGCGGTATTGTCCGTATCGCGCGAAGCGCTATGAGACTCTGCCGTTTCGCTGTATTCCTGACGTTGATTCACAAATATATTACGCGGATCTTTGATGTCTGACATATTTTTCACTCTCCTGAAATTTGTTTGTTACTATAAATTATATGTCGGCATATAATGTAATGATTACTAAAATTCGGAGGCGACGAACTTGAATTTGACCACTATTGCAATCGCTTTGCTTGCCTGGCAACTGTTAACAAGCGGCAACTCTCCCTCCGAAAAAAAACGTTCGCCGCTCGAAGACCTGTCGCAATTCGTATCGGACGATGCGAAAAGCATAATCGACTGCGTAGGAAAGCTATCCTCTAACGACGTTTCGCAAGAGGACAAGACGGGCGCGATATTCCAAATGATGACCAATCCCGCCGTCATAAATATAGCCGATTCTCTTTTCAAAAAAGATAAAACGTCTAGGCAAACGGAAGTAAAAAACGACGAAGGGTATACGTTTGAACAACCTTCCCTAGCTTCGCAAGAATTTTTTCGTCCTATCGACAACATTGCGGATGCGGAAATCAAACACAAGCTGTATCGGTTTTACGACAACTGGTACGTAAACAAGTAAGTACAGCGAGTACGTCTTGACGAAGTATAACGCGCGCATTACGCCGTCAAAACCTTGCAGATTCGGCTACTGTATGACTACGTTAAAAATCCCGACGACTGATATGCCGTCAGGATTTTATTTTACCGTTTTGAAATATAAAAGCGTTAAATGACTTTCGATAGCCGCAGGCGCTAAGCGGCAAAGCTTTTACTAAGCCAACATTCCTCCGCCTGTTCCGTTAAAATAGTTTGCGGTAGCTTTCCACAGCTTTTCGTACGTGTCGAGATTATTGTACGTCGAAGGCGTGTAACCGTCGCCGTGAATATTGTCGCCCAACGGAGAGAAATATTCGGCGCAAGTGTAGTAAATCGCCCAACAGTAAGTAATCTGTTCACCGTCCAAAACAAACGTGCCCGTATAGTTATTGAGAGGCCATCCTATTTGCGCTATACCCTTGCCGTAAGTGGTCACGCCCATATGCTCGGCCGTTCCGTAATCGCGCAACGCTCCCGTAAGCAGTTCGCTTGCGCTTGCCGAACCGCCGTCCGTCCACACTACTATGTCCGTCTTGTTGCCCAATTCTCCGAAATAATTGTGGTATTTGGATTGAACGTAAGTAGAATCGGCGTTGCCGTCGCGGTCGATTAACGTCGTCACAAGCAGCGAATCGTTTTTGGTAACGCGCTTGATTTGTTCGGAAGTAAGTTTTTTCGTCGAAGCGGTTATCAGTCTGCTTGCAACGTCGCAAACTATTTCCACGCCGCCGCCGGGATTGCCTTTTAAATCCAGTATCAGATGTTTAAGACCTTTTTCCGCAAACAAATCCATAACTTCCTCGAATTCGTCTGCGGCGGTACGCAGCTCTTTGTTGCCGTTTTCGTCAACGTCGTATACGCTCATAAACTGGTCGATACGGACGTATCCCGTGTCGGGAATTTTGGCAAGCTCGCCCAAAAGACGTTCGTCTTTAACGTTTGTATTTGCATAGCCTACATTGCTTAGAGAAACGTTGGTACAGTCGTCTCCGAAATAGAACTCTACGAAATCGTACTTGTAATTTTCGTTGACGTATTGCAGCTGCGAACGCGTAATTCTTTCTTCTCCCGTCTCGCCGTTACGCAGATAGCGGAACGTTGCCGATCTGACGTTAAACAAAAACTGTTCGAAATATTCCGAAGTGCAGTTGTTCGTAGTCAAATCCTCCAAAGCTCTGCCGTCAAGCGAAACAACGTCCGTTAACTTGACGATTATATCTTCTGCTTCGAGACGTCCGTACGCGCTGCTGTTAACCGTAACCGAAGATACGTACGCGCCTATGCCCTCGATAAACTGAAATCCCACTCCGAATACTCCTTCGGGATTAGAGCTTGTTATATCGCTCGAAGGATTCTGCCACTGATAAAAAGTAGACGGAGACATAAGTCTGCTGTACTGATCGCCCGCAGTCTGCAACAACGCGGTACCCGCAGCTTCGATTCCCTTCCACATTTTTTCGTCGGGAATTTCCTTGTAGTATTCGTTATCCAGATACCGCAGCACTTCTTTTAAAAGCGCCTCTCGGCTGTTATTTACGCTTGAACCGCCGAATACGGCGCATAAAACCCAGCCTAATACTATGCACAGTACCAAAGCGACGCATATTATCGCAATGTACAACGGTCTTTTTGTATTGACCTGTTCCGATTGAGGCGGCTGATAATTAGACCAACTGTTAAATTGTCTGTCAGTTTCGCTTTCGCGAGACGCTTTCTCCGCCTGCTGTTTATCGTATTCCTCGTCAAAAAAATCTTTATTAGCCATTTTAACTCCTTAAAGTATCGGTTAGCAACCGCGTATTTAAATTCGTAAAGTTGTAGCGTCGTTACGCGCATTTATAACGCTCTGTCAAGACGTACTCGCCGTACCGTACAGCCAACACAAATTTTCTACAACGGCACGAGCGTTTTCGGCATCGCCGCAATATACGGTATTGCCGCCGTCCAAAACAACCGTATTGCCGCGAGCAAGTTCCGTATTCGACGTGATGATCACCGACGTTACGTCGCCGAATAATCCGAGCGTGCGTTCGATGCCGTCCGTATTATCGAAAAAATCGTCGTACAGCACTACCTGCCGTTTTACGGTAAGTCCTCGACATAGCGCTACCGTTTTGCGCGTATTCGAATCCAACGTTTTAACCTTGCGTTCAAGATTATCCAACCCCGTACGCAAAACTGCTTCGTCGATTATTGCTTTGCGTTCCGCGACGTTTACCTTACGCACTTTTAACGGATATCCGACGTTATATAAAATGCTTTTATTCTCGAAAAACGGAGAATTATCCGACAGATAAAGTATTCCCAGCTCGCTGTGAGCGATACGGGAAATTTCCTCGTTGTCGAAAAATATTTTACCTCCCGTAGGCGAAACTTCGCCGACAAGCAGTTTACACAAAGAGGTTTTTCCGCTTTGCGTATCGCACAGCACGGTATTTTCGCCCTTTTGCAACGTAAAGGTCAAATTTTTGAATAACGCGAATTCGTCGTAAGGATAACGCAACGAAACGTTTTCGAATTTTATCATTTGTCCAACTCGTCGAGCGTCAGACGGTACGCGTCAATAAAATTATCCATAAAATAATCCACTTCGGGACAGTGATAACCGCGTATTTCTTTGTATATAGTTTTTTCCGCCTTATAAAATTCGCCGTTGCTCATCTTGACTTCGTCGACGCATTTGATATACGCGCAGATTTTGTCGGCATATTTTACAAACTTGCGTTCGATATCGTCGTTTACATCAATAATTTTGGCATACTCTGCTGAAAGCTCGCTTGGAAGATGCTCGAGCAAACGCTCGTTCGAATAACTTTCCAGCTTTTTGTACGCATCGCGAATTTCGGGATTGTAATATTTGATAGGAGTAGGCAAATCGCCCGTTAACACTTCGCTTGTTTCGTGAAAAAGAGCTTTTACGGCTATACTGTTGGCGTCCAAATTACCTTTGAAGTACACGTTTGAAATAGTTGCCAACGCATGCGCTATTACCGCTACCTGTTGGCTGTGTTCCATAATGTTTTCGTTCATTGCGGAATGCATCAATCCCCAGCGGTTGATATACTTCATTCTATTTAAATATGCGAAGAATTTGTACATATTTCTGCTCCGTTCGATATTTTTTATTATTTTATCACAAATTACGCAAATTGTCATCAGTATTAGAAGAATATGAGAAAAGACGTCCGCGCCTTAAAAAGCGATTGCTCGGATGTTACGCACAGCAGATACGTTTTATTTTCAACTATCCTAAGAGCAAAACGGCGTTTGAAGTTTACAACTAATCGTAAATTAAAATTATAAAACAGACTCTGACGGCAAATACGCCGCGCGCAAGTTTTACGGGGGGGGCGTTGCCAAAAACCGACGCCAACCGTTTTACGGTTGAAAACAAAAAAAGTCTTATGCAAAAATGCGCCGAAAGGTGTTCGGCGCATTTTATTAAGTTTCGTAATTAAGCCTGCGTTTCGGACTCGGGAGCAGATACGGCGTTCTTCGGATGAACGTACTTTATGCAATGTCTGGGACACGCTTCGAGGCATTTACCGCAGTGCATACACTTGCTGTAATCGATAATGGGAATATTGTTAACAAGATGAATAGCTCCCGACGGACAGGTTCTTTCGCACTTGCCGCAAGCAATACAACCTGCCTGACATTTCGTCATAACGTCTTTACCGCGACATTCGGTAGAACACGCAATGTAAACTTCGGCGGTTTTGGGAACGCGTTTGATAAGACGTTTGGGACAAGTCTGAATACACAGTCCGCACGAACGGCAGATATCCGGATCGATATGAGCGTAACCCTCGTAACACTCTATCGCCATATACGGGCAGGCGTCAACGCAGCTGCCGCTACCCATACAGCCGACCTCGCAAGCTTTACGTCCGCCCGCAAGCAGATTTTGACTGACGCAGGTGCCGTAACCCTGATAATCGTACTTATCCTGACATTTACTGCCGCCGCAGCAAGCTACTACCGCAATGGTAGGTTCGGCATTTCCGTCGTAAGCGATACCCAAAATGTTGGATATTTCTATTTGAGCTTCCTTATTTGTCTGTCCGCAGGAATCTATGGAAGCATTTCCTTCCACCAAAGCCTTAGCAAAACCGGAACAACCGGGATGACCGCACGCGCCGCAATTAGCGCCTGCAAGACGCTGTTCTACTTCCTTGATACGCGGATCTTCCTGCACGGTGCAAAAACGCGAAATCAAAATTATCAACAGAGCAAGCACGAGAGCTACGCCCGACATTATTCCTACTACTATACCGAACGTTGCCCATTCGATATTTCTGCCTATATCGGCAAAAAGAAGTAAATTCATAGCGCTCCCTCCTTACTTAATTAACGTAAACACGTAGAATGCCATAGCCATAAAACATGCAACGAGCATTGTCAGAGGGAAACCGCGCATGGGTTTAGCTACGTTGAGTTTGTCAACTTTCTGGCGCAATCCCGAAAGGACTACGATTGCAAGCGTAAAGCCCAAACCGTAGAACAAACCCGAAACAACCGCTTCGCCTAACGACATTGCCATCAATACGCTTATATATTTGCCCCCTATGACCGTATTGAAAACAAATCCCGCTTCTTCGACGGATGCCGCAGTTTCGATTACAAGCTCGGCAACCCCCAAAATAGCGCAGTTCGTCGTAACCAAAGGAAGATATATTCCCATAGCGGAATACAATCCGGGACTGAACTTTTTCAATACCATTTCCAGCATTTGAACGAGCGCCGCAATAACCAGAATAAAGACTATTATTTCCAGATATTGAAGATTCAACGGCATAAGGATAAACGTGTAAATGGGATACGTTACAACGCAGGTAATCACCATTACCGCAGTGACAGCCAAACCCATTCCCAGCGCCGCGCCGGGTTTTTTGGAAACGCCCAAAAACGGACATATTCCCATAAATTTGACAAGCACGAAGTTCTGCGCAAACAATGCCGCAATTATAATACCGAGTATATCCATAATTATTCAGCCTCCTTTGCTTCCGCATCCGCTTCGACGCGAGCTTGCATCTTATACGCGTTTTTATGCTTGAGTTTGCGGTCGACGGCGTTGTAGCACACGTTGAATATCGCAATAAGCAAACCGTATGTGAGGAATGCGCCCGCCGCATTGGAGAAGAACGGTATAGAGAACGCGTTGGGATCCCACAACTGCATACCGAATATCGACGCGCTTGCAAGCAGTTCGCGAATCAATCCCATAACCGTGATGGAAAGAGTGAATCCTAAACCCATAAACAATCCGTCAAGCGCGGAATAACCTACGGGATTGTGCGAGGCGAAACTTTCCGCTCTGCCCAAAATGATACAGTTGACGACTATCAGCGACAGGAATATACCCAAACTGTCGTACAAATCGGGAATGTACGCTTCCATAAACATACGCACGATAGTAACGAAAGTCGCGATAATCACGATAAAGCTCGGAATACGCACTCTGTCGGGTATAACGTTGCGCAACAGCGAAATTATCACGTTGCTGCATATAAGCACGAACGTTACCGCAAGACCCATACCGAGACTGTTAAACGCGGTCGTCGTAACGGCCAAAGTAGGACAGGTACCGAGTACAAGCTTGAAGGTGGGGTTTTGTCTGACCGTTCCGTCAAGAGCAATTTCTTTAATGCGGTTATTCATCAGTTGCCACCTCCTTGCTCGGTTGTGTTTTTAACGTAGTAGCACGCTGTGTTAACGGCGTTCTTAATTGCGTTCTCCGCCAAAGTCGCTCCCGTGCCCATTGCCGCGCCGACTTCCTGAACGTCGTCGATGCTATCGCCTACGAACCAGGTCTTAATAGGATCTTTCTCAACCCTATTCGTATCTTTCCAAACAACGTCCCAGTTGTCGGTAAATCTGTTAATGTATGTTTGATCTACGTTGCTTACAATGGACCAACCGCAAATTTCTCCGTCTTTAACCGCGACGTCGATAGTTACGGTACCTTTCATATATCCGCCTGTACCCGTCGCGCGGACGATTACTGCGCCGTCCGTCGAACGGTAGACGTTATCTACCGTGCCCGCCGTTCCGTTCACTGCAAAATCAGAGTTAATCTCGACGGGTCCCGCATACTCGAAGTCTTTGTAGATTTTCTGCATCTGATATTCTACGTAACTGCGGTTGAGAACGCTGTTTACAACTGCGTCGGCAACGCCTTCGCTCTTGGCAATCAGACCCTCCTTTCTGTCTTGATGAGATACGTTGTTCTTGACTACCACTACTTGAATTTCTTCGCCTACTACAAATGCGTAAGCCGCCAAATCCTGCGCGGACGCTTTCGTTCCCTCGAAGTAGTACGACAAAGTCGCCGTTACGTTTGCGTCTTCTGCGCCGTACGTTACGTTGCTTGCGGTTCTGTATTCCGTATCGAGACTTGTCGTCCACTCGTAATCGGCGTAAGCGGTATCCGCCAAAAGCGCCGCAAGAGCGTCTTTCGCATCTTTTTCGGGATTGGAACCGAGATTCAACACGTTCATTGCATAATACGATGCCATCTTCATAGCGTTGTTCAGCGCGGTAGACGAATAGGTTGCGCCAGCTTGAAGAAGGGGCAAATCGGTGGAAATCTGCTCGCCTACGTACCATTCGGTATGAGGTTCGACCTTATCCATCCAAGTTTCGAGACCTCTGTCGGAAACTTTCCAACCTACGATTTCCGCGTTTTTGTCGATAGCGACAAGAACGACTATCGATCCGCCGTAACCTCCGATTCCTTCCGCTGCGATTACGTAAGCTCCGTCTTTCGATCTTACCACCTTTTGAACGGAGCCGTAAGACGCGTTCGTCTTGAAGTTTTTGTTTATAGTCAAAGAAACGGGATCTTCGAGGTTTGGATAAACGTCCTTTAATGCAGCGTTTATCTTCGCTTCCGCACGTCTGTTTCTTTCGGCGTCGCTTATATAGAACACGTCGTTACACAAAGCTAACAGCGCCGCGCATACAAGGCATATTATCACAAGTACGGCAATAGCTTTGACCGCCTGCAATACGGTACCTTTTCTCATTGTTTTTTCGGAGGAGACCGTTTCCGTCGTTTCCGCAACGACGTCTTTAACTTCTTTTTCCATATTACTTCGCCTCCTTTACAGCTTTTGCAGGTTTTACATAGCCGAAAGGCTTACGACGAATGTACAAATCGATTAAGGGTACGAGTAAATTCATAAGCAGAATTACGAACGAAACGACCTCGCCCTTTACCGCTCTGCGCATTACGGCCGTCAATACGCCTAACAATACGAAATAAATATAATTGCCTAATTTTGTATTAGGAGTAGTAACGTAATCCGTCGCCATAAATACGGCGCCCAAAATCAAACCGCCCGACAAAATCGACGGAAGGAATACGCCGAGAGCCTTATTGAACTCTACCGCAACAAACGACGGCGTAACGTTTACAAGCGCGTTGCATCCGTCTATCCAAGCGATTATTACCGATACGACGCCCGTCACCAATATGTAAACGAGAGGCCAACGGAAGTTTAATACGCCGCGTATAATAAGGTAAATACCGCCGACAATCAACGCAAGCTTGCAAACCTCGCCGATACATCCCTGAACGCCCGTTCCCAGCAACAGGTCCCAGCCGTTAAGAGTGTTGGCGATGCTCGAATCGTAAATCGCCTGCAAAGGCGTAGCGCCCGCCTTGATACTGCGTATCACGCTTAACTGCGACACGGAGGGTTGATCGGGAATAGCGGAAAAAGTTCCGCCGAACGCGGCGCCGAACGCCATAAAGGCGAATATTCTGCCCGCTATTGCAGGGTTGACGATATTCTTACCCGTTCCGCCGAACAGCATCTTGACTATCACGATAGCGAATACGCTTGCAAGAATAGCCGCGTACCATTTAGAGGTAGAATACATATTCATACCGATAAGCAATCCCGTAACAACCGACGTAAAGTCGAAGTCGCGGATGATCTCGGTAAATTTCTTTTTGCAGCAAAGCAAAAATACCCACTCGCTCGCCACTGCCGAAACGGTCGCAAGCGCAAGGATAAGCAGCGCTTTCCAACCGAAATATACGCAGCCCATAATGCACGAGGGTAACAACGCTATGCAGACGTCGATCATTATGCCGCGCGTCGTGCGGGGAGACTTGATATGCGGAGAACTGGAATATACGTAATTAGACATATTACTTCTTCTCCTTCATTTTATTTTTAGTAAGTCTTACGCTCTGAACGATAGGACGTTTAGCGGGACAAACGTACGCGCAGGTTCCGCATTCGAAACAATTCATCGCGCCGCCGATTTTAACCGCTTTGTCGTAATCGCCGACCGTTGCGTAAAAGTCGATATACATAGGCATCAACCTCATAGGACAAACGCTTGCGCAACGTCCGCAGTTGATACAGGGCGTAGGCAAAACAGTGCTCGCTTCCTTATCCGTCAACGCCAAAAATCCGCTGTCGGTTTTGGTAGTAGCGACGTCTAGACTCGCAAGAGAAAATCCCATCATAGGTCCGCCCGAAACTAGCTTGACGGTGTCGTCCGTTAAACCGCCGCAGAAATCCGCTATCGCGGTAAGAGGAGTACCTATACGTACTTCGATATTCTTCGGAGTGCGAACGCCCCTGCCCGATACGGTCATCAAACGCTTGTACAACGGAGTTCCGTTAAATACCGCGTCGTATACGGCGTAAGCGGAGGCAACGTTGCAAACGATGCAGCCCACCTTCGAAGGAAGTCCGCCTACGGGTACGTCTCTGTTGACGCACGCCTTAATCAATGTTTTTTCTGCGCCCTGAGGATACTTCTTTTTGAGTAAGACTACGACGATATCTCCGTCGTTTGCAGGCAGTTTTTCGTCCGTTACGCCGTCCAAAGCCGTCAAAGCCGCGTATGCTTCCATTTTATTGGCTTCCAAACCGATGTAAATTCGCGAAACGTTAATGGCCTTAGCGATAAGTCTTACGCCCTTAATAAATTCTTCCGAACGCTCTATCATCAAACGGTTGTCGCAATTGAGATACGGTTCGCACTCTGCTGCGTTGATAATCAACGTGTCAACGGGATCCTGCGGTTGAATTTTGACAGCGGTAGGAAATCCCGCTCCGCCCATACCGACGATACCCGCTTCCGCAACGCGCTCGATAATTTGCTGCGGCGTAGGATCGTCGAGCTTTTGCATAAGCTGCGTTTCTTGCTTTCCGTTTGCTTTGATATGGACGTAATCCACCAAAGAGCCTTGCGCGTTCTTACGTTTAGAAACGTCTGCTATTTCTCCGCATACGGGCGAATGGATATTTGCCGAGACGAATCCCGACGCCTTTGCCAAAAGCTGTCCTTCCTTCACCGTATCGCCGACATTTACTACAAGCTCTGCCGGTTTGCCGATATGCTGTGATAACGAAACGTAGTAATCGGTGACGGCGGGCATTTGTTCGATGATCGAATCCGCCGACAGCGATTTGTTATCCGGCACATGGAAACCGCCTTTAAATGTTTTCATAAATGCGAATACTCCTCACTTAAATTTACGGAAGTGCGCATAATAACACACCATACTGATAAAGTATATCACACTTAAATCGAATTGTAAAATAAATAGAAATCAAAATAACAGACTATCAAAAAGAATTAGATATTAAAATTTTATAATAGCATAAATTTATATTCAATATCGAATGCAGAATATTGCGAAACGTAATGCCGAAAGAAAAAATAACGCGACCAACTGCGCGTTAAACCGCCTTAAACGTCGTTTCCGACTAATTGCAAACGCCGCGCTTGCTTTCTGCGATATATTGCTCCAACTCTTTTAAAAACGTTTCGGTTTCTTTTGGACGGCGCATAGTTTCGACGGTAATTAAAGGATTGTTCTCTTTCAATTCCAGAATCAACGGTCTTACTTTTTTATTAAACGTCCAAATATACTTTACAAAATATCCGTCCAGCTTTTCAGTGCAACCGTCGGCGATATCGTCGCGTTGCTTGCCCGAATACTTAATACGGCGTTTTAACGCGCGGGAAAAACTTATTCTGCGCGGATAATCCAAAAAAATAACGCAGGTAGCTTTCTCGAAACGGGAAGGCAAATGACTTTTCCACATACCGTCTATTATCCATTCTTCCCGAGCTATCAGGTTATCGTGAATAACCGCTCTTTCGTCGTACGGCAGCATCTGCCAACCCGAATTCCACAACACCCTGTCGAGATGAATAACTTCCCGCGACAAAATTTCGCCCAAACGGCGGGCAAACGTAGTTTTACCGCTTCCTGGACAGCCTATTACCGCTACGCGCGAAAAGTTTAACGCAGAAAAATCGAATTGTGACTTTGTTTTCATATTATAAACGGAATTTAAAGTTTCGACCCGTACCGTCAGGTCGCAAATACTCTCGGCAGCTGCAAAACGTCGCCGATTTACAGTCACAGTCTGTTACGAACGACGCAGAAAATTTCCTAAGCTTAGCGACGCTCGGTATACTCTTTAACGGCGCGCTGCTGATCTCTGTCGGCGTCTTTTCTCAACAGAGCTTCCTTCTTGTCGTAATTGCGTTTGCCGCGCGCAAGCGCCACTTCCACTTTGACAAGACTGTCTTTTAAATACATTTTAAGCGGAACGATCGAATAACCTTTTTCTTTAACCTTGCCGAGCATACGCATTATCTCGCGTTTGTGGGCAAGCAGACGGCGATCGCGGCGGCTTTCCACGTTAGAATAACTGCCCTTGTCGTAGCGCTTAATATGGCATCCCGACAAAATCAGATTACCGTTTTCTACGCGGCAATAGGAATCGGCGAGATTCGCCTCGCCTTTTCTTAAACTTTTGACCTCGCAACCGACGAGATTTATTCCGCACTCCAACGTTTCTACTATAAAATAGTCGTGAAAAGCTTTTTTATTGGTTACTATAACTTTCATACCGTTCCTTGAATAACGCCGTTATTCCTTACCGTCCGACTTTCCTTTTTTGCCCGAACGTTTTTTGTTCTTCGTTGTCCGCTGTTCCTCAACCGCTTCGGAAACATTTTCGACTTGTTCGTGTTCCGACGGCGAGGATACTTCTTCTCCGTTTTCTTCCGTTTCCGCTTTTTTCGCAGAACGCGTTCTCTTTGAAATGCTTACTGCCGATATAAGGTTGCAAATCAGATACGCCCACAGAAAAACAATCCACAGCAACGAGAAAATCACAGGCAGATTTTTGTTGCGTAAAATAAGGTCGGTCAGTAGATAACCTATTACCGATATCGACAAAAATACAAGACTTAATATCGTCAACTTAGTATTGGAGCGTTTTCGCAGAGAACCTATAGCTTCCACGAACAAAAAGATCACTCCCACTATTCCGAATATTCTTCCGCACCATTCCAAAATGGTATCTATTTGTACTTCTCCCAAAATGGCATTCATTAGTACACCGTCCCAAACAGTTTATTTACGAATCAACGGTTAGTCATACAGTAATCGAATCTGCAAGGTTTTGACGGCGTAATGCGCGCGTTATACTTCGTAGGCTTGTAGTGTTCGATTACTGTATGGCTAAGTTAAAGCGACAAACTTTCAGCATATATATTATATACGAAATGTCAACTTTAAGTCAACAGCAAAAAAATTATTGAATTCTTTACTTCCGCGACGCTCTGCCCGACGCGGTTTCATCCGATTTTGCCGCAAGATCGAAATCTATTTTACACGCCTGTTTGTTTACTCCGATTACCGTAATACTTATTTCGTCTCCCAAAGAATATCTAGCGCCGTCGTTATACAGACAAAACAAATCGGGATTGAAACGGAAGACGCCGCCAAGTCTGTCTGCCGGAATAAACCCTTCTACGGTATTTTCCATTTCCGCAAAAATTCCCCTTTCGGTCACGCCTGAAATTCGCGCCGAAAAAGACTGCCCTATTATCGTCTCGGCGTAAGCGCACTTCTTAACGTCGTCCGCTTTGCGTTCCGCCTCGTCCGCTACTCTTTCGCGAACGGATGCCTGTTTAGCGGCGGCGTAAGCCATATCTCCGTAAGCGCGCAACGCCTTTTCCGTCATTTTACCCGATACGGCGGTTTTAAGTATACGGTGGACCACCAAATCGGGATAGCGTCTTATGGGAGAAGTAAAGTGACAGTAACAGCTGCTTGCCAACCCGAAATGTCCCGTATTTACGTCGCTGTATTTAGCTTTTTGCATCGAACGCAGCATTACGTCGTTTACCAAACGGAAATACGGCGTTTGCTCCGCCTGTTTAAGCGCGTCCTGAAGAATGGAATTGTGAATTTCCTTAGAGCGTTTGACGTTTATCCCTAAACCTTTCATAAGCGCGAACAGAACGGACAGTTTGTCGTCGGAAGGTTTGTCGTGGACGCGGTATACGAAAGGATAAGCGCAGATTTGCGCATATTCGGCAACCGTTTCGTTTGCCGCTATCATAAATTCTTCTATCAGTTGATGCGAAAAACCGCTGTCGCGAGGAACAACGTCTATTACGTTGCCGCTGTCGTCGTGAACGAAACAAACTTCCTTCGTGACGAATTCGATATTACCGCGTTTGTTGCGTTTGTTTTGCAATATTTCCGCAAGTTCTTTCATTGCGAACAAATCGTTATAAATATCCGCATACCGCTTAGAAACGCTCGCAACGCCGTCGAAAATCGCCTGAACTTCGTCGTAAGTCAACCGATGACGGCTGTTTATTACCGACAGATAAATATCGGAATCGACTACCTTGCCGCAGTTATCTATAACCATCTCGCAAGTCAACGTCAACCTGTCTACGTTTTCGTACAGAGAACATATGCCGTTGGAAAGTTCTCGCGGCAACATAGGAAATACCCTCTCGGGAAAATATACGCTGGTACCGCGCAAAAACGCCTCTTTGTCGATGTCGTCGTCGGGTTTAACGTAATGAGATACGTCCGCGATATGCACTCCTAGCGTAAACGTTCCGTTAGAATTACGTTTGACGGAAACGGCGTCGTCGAGATCTTTAGCGTCCTCGCCGTCAATCGTAAACACCGTTTCTTTGCGCAGGTCGCGGCGGCCTTCGTAATCTTTATCCCGTAAGGCGGTCGGCATTTTTGCCGCTCGAGCCGCGCACTTATCCCCGAAGACTTCGCTCAATCCGTATGCTGCTGCGACCGATAACATATCCACGTTTTTTTCGTCGGGAAATCCCAGTATTTGAACTATTTCTCCTTCGGGCTTTGCCGAAACGGAGTCGGGATATACGTTTATACGCGCAACGACCTTCTGCCCGTTCTTCGCGTTCATATCCTTTTTCGGTTGTACGTAAACGTCCTTGAAAAACCGTTTGTCGTCGGGTACGACAAAACGCGCGTTGTTGCTTTTGTCGTAAACGCCCACTATTTCTCTCATTCCGCGCTCCAACACTTTTACGATCTCCGCTTCGTCTTCCGTCCCCTCCGTTCTTTTGTAAAGGACGACGTCTTTATGAAACGCACCGTTCGTTTTAGAGGCAGAAACAAACAAGTCGCCGCCGTCTTCGCGCAACAGAAAACCGAAACCGCGCGCGTTGCCTTCGAATACGGCTTTGCTGAAATCGCCTTCGCGTATGACGCGGTAACGTCTGTTGCGAGCGTCGAATACCAGTTCGTTACCGTCAACAAGCTCCTGTAAAGCTTTCGCGATAATATTCCTTTCGACAGTTGATTGCGCGCCCAATATAACGCGCAACTGCTTTGCCGTAAAATAGTCCGATTGAATATTACGCGCTGTTTGCAATATCTTTTCGTTTATGTTCATAACTGTCCTTTAAATTATTAACCCCATATAACAGTGTGCGTCAATAGACGCCGATTAGTCATAAAAAAGGGCGATTGAAATCAATCGCCCCGAATTTGCAATTTGCTACTTAATAAACGCGTTAAGTATCAACAACACCAAACAACATACCGCAAGAAGTCCCGTTGCAACGTACGTGAGAACCTTCAAACGCGCTTCTCTGCGAGAACCTGCGTTTTTGCCGTAATATGTTTCCGATTCGTCGGAGTTCTTGGAACTGCCCGTCATCGCTTCCATACCGTCGGAGTTACCCGATTGTTTCATAACTATGAAAATAATAAATACCGCGCAAACCAACGCAAGCGCCGCAAGAGCAATCTTGATACCCGAAACGAGCGCAGTCGTATTGATTTCAAAAAAAGCAATAATATTTAACACCTTATTGAACCTCCGTTCATATCAAAGGACGCGCAAAATACCGCGCCTGAATTATTCGCTTATGTAGTATAACACATCATTTGTCATTTTGCAACTTTTTTTACGCAAAACATTTCGTCTATATTTCATTTTGCAGATTTTATCAAAAACGACATTAAATGCAGACGCAAGTTCGGCGAATACTGTAAGCAATCCTTTTAAAATGCAAGACGTCTAATACTGCTTACTGTTTTCTTCTTTGAACAGTCCGTAGATATACAGCGGCGATTGTCCGTAAAGCCCCGTGTCGTCGTCGGCAAAACTTTCGCCCGTTTTAGACGAATAAAACATATCCAAAGCCT
>JAMPAB010000017.1 GCA_023667435.1 Corallococcus sp.
CATTCGATGGATATTTCTATTAATTGCAAGTTGATTATTTTTGATTCTATTATATAACACACACGAGCAATATTCATCTCACTATTCTACTCTCAACGTGACGTGTTGTAAATAGTAGTTAGCGGTAGATAATAATCAATCCGTTTTGGCGGTTGACTAATCAAAACCCGAAAGCAACTTACGTTTGTATCAATTACGGCGAAGCGTATTGTCCGCCGCAAATTGCAAGTAGGTCGATATGCATCGATGAAGATATAAACGCCGTCTTAACGGCGTTACTGAGGTAAACCGTCGAAACTCGGAAAATTTTAAACGCATACGCCGAAACGCAACGTACGAATCGGCATTGTTATCGCGGTAATATTTCTTCGGGACAACAAAAAACGTTACGGCGAGTTAAAATGCGATTAGGAGCGCCTAACCGTAGGTATGCTCCGTTAAGGCAATCTCTCCGCAAATCATATCTATATAACTGCAACTTATGCGATCTAAAATATCGTCGGCGATTTCTATTACGAATACGTTTGAGTGAGTTTCGCTTACTTTACCGACGTAACGCTTTATTCTGTTGCGGCCGCGATTGACTTTAACGTCCACGTCGCGTCCGAGCAAATTTTCGACGTACGCTTTTACGTCGTCCACGCTGTAATTTTTATTCATAAGGCAAGTATTGACAAAAACGCGGCTTAAAATACAAAACGGACTTGAAAAATCAAATCCGTTTCGACATTAAAAATCTTCGTCGTCATCGTCTATGTCTTCGTCGTCAACGTCGTCGTCAAAATCGTCCAAAGCGTCGAAGTCATCGATTAAATCGTCGGGATAGTCGTCCAACTCGACGTCGGGATTTTCTTCGTCTTCGAAATCGTCGTCGCCGAATTCTTCTTCCAACTCGTCGATGGGGATTTCTCCGTCCTCCTCGCCGTCTTTTGCGTCATCGTCGTCGAGATAACTGCGCCAGTCGTCGCTATCCTCGTCCGCTTCGTCGGTTTGCAAAGAATTTGCAAGGC
The DNA here is from genome assembly GCA_023667435.1 of Corallococcus sp. GTDB lineage: Bacteria > Bacillota > Clostridia > Christensenellales > CAG-314 > Fimimonas. Next base: position 1,011 of record JAMPAB010000017.1, read on the forward strand.
AGTTTTCGCACATATCCTCGTCCAGACCTATGTACGCAGTTTTGCAAATGGGACAAAGCTTTAACGGCTCTTCGTCGTCGATTATGTCATCCAGAAGCACCAGTTTGGTTTCCAGTCCCAGTTCTGCCTTGCAGATATCGCACATTTCTTCTTCGGCAAGAATGTAGTTCAGTTCGCAACGCGGACATTTTTTATATTTTCCCATCTTAATTCACCGCACAACAAGTAAATTTACTAAAAGCGCGTTTTCTGCTGCTTTGCGCGCTCTGTATTTAGTGAGAGTAATTTACCATTATTTGTTTAAAAAGTAAACTGTTTTTGCTTATATTTTTCAACGAAATTTTCAATGTATTGTCGAAACGCTCGCAAAGGCGGTTTTGCGCTCAATCCCGACTTAATTCGCCGTCTTAAATTGCCTACGCAAAATAACGATATTCCTCTTTTACAATCCGGCAAAAGCGGTTCGACGTATCGAATACAGCTCGTCCCGCACACAATTTCCTCGTCCTAAGTTCAACGCCGCGCGCCGATTCGAATTCGGAAATTACAACAAAAGACCGTTTTACCGAAATAGTATTTCCCTATCCGTACGGAATTATTCCCCTTTGATGCCGCTGTTTTCATCGGACGAAGGTTGCTCCGACAATGCATCTTGCTTATCGACGTCCTCCGCCGCTTTATCCGAGACTGCCGCCTTTCTTTTGTTCTGTTCTATTTTAATCAACTTTACCACGTGCAGCAGAAAACAAGCACCGTTCATAATGCCTACGGATATCGACCCTATGAGCGCCGCGTAGACAACGAATACAACGCATCCGACCATATTTATTATACGGGTAATTTTTTCGTTAGACCAGATAAATGAAATAAGTACGAATAAAGAGGCTACTATACCTACTATTTCGTAAATCCAACCTTCCGTAGTCGTGGGCAATGCAAACGTCAATAAGCTTAACATAATCAAATTTCTCCCGTAGCTAAATTATAAAATTCAATTCTTTTGCAAATTTATCTGAAAATAATCCGCCTTGCCTGCTTCTTCTAAATTATACTTACAAGCGAGGTTTAAAGACGCGACGTTATCGCGTACTATATAAGCAAAGGGAATATCTCCGCGCTCGATGACCTTGTCAGTCAATGCGGTCATCACTTCCAAAGCGTAACCTTGTCTGCGATAGCGAGGCAGCGTGTAGAGCATACCCAGCGAACCTTCCATATGAAGCAGACACCAACAAACGGGTTTGCCGTCTACGTACGCCGCAGCAGACGGGTGAACGGCAATGCACCGTATGATATCTTCGATATCCGCGCCGTAAGGCGTGCCTGCGGATATTTCTGCTGCGTAGGTTGCGTCGATAGGTCTTATTTCGCATTTACATTCGCAAGCGAGCGGTTTCCCGTTCCAAACGTACAAATAACAGTTCGTTTCCCATTCGAAACGGTATTTTTTACGAAGATACTCCGTTATTACGGGAGACACACCGCAAAATTTAATTTGCCCGTTCAAACTTGTTATCAACGATTCCGCAAAGCTTACGTCCTCTCCCGAAATACAGCACTCGCGCGTTTCTTCGCCCGTTACGGCAACGGTTGCGTAACCGTTACCGTCGGTATATACGGTTACGTCGGAAAAATACTTGCAGTATCCTTCCATAATAAGCGTTTGCGACGATCCGCGAAACGTATCGAGAAGTTCCTTCGTTATAGGTACTTGTTTCATAGCTTGTAAAGTATATCAAAACGCAAAAATTTTTACAATATTTTTTGTATTTTTTCTTCGATAATTTTTTTGCGCGCAAAACGCTTTAGCATAGAATCGTTTGACGAATTACGGCTATTTAACCTCGAAATCTATGCGTTTGTCGTCTACGTACAGCGCGCCTTTGCCTGCTTTGCCCGTCGTTTTGACGTACGCGCCGAACAGTCCGCCCTGAAGCGCCACGACGCTTTCCCCTATCAGCTCTATTACGCCTTCCGTTCTAAGCGTCACCGCCCTGTTGACGTACGGACAAACCGTTCCGTTTTGATCCTTCGCCGCAATATTGACGCAGGCAACGTCGTAGGAACTTTTTTCGACGAGCGTAGTATGCGAAGCGGTAACTTCCAAATCGTACGAGTAAAAACTGCCTGCGGTTTTACTCGCGACGAGTTCGCCGTTTTTATACGCTTCGACCACTATGTCGTTGGCCGCTCCGCCCCAGTTGCTTTCGTACTTTCCGTAAAGCTCTATCACCCTGTCCATAGAAAGTTTTTCCGCAAGCATTACGCGCGCGACGGCAAGTTTGCTTGAAAACGGCAAAAAGTTGTAACCGTACTTGCGTACGTCCTTTATACATTTCTTTATACGTTTGGCGTTGGAAGGTTTTATGCCGTCTTCCGTAGTCAATCTGTCGCCTATAAGATCGTCTATCAAGATAGGCGCGTTGGGCAAGTGCTTAAATGGAGAGTCTTTGTGAGAGTATTCTTTGATAAATTTCCCTCCGCGATACACCTTGATACTGTCTGCGTTAGTCAGACAATATATGTCGCCCACTGTGCCTTCGGGATAATCGCCTATATCGGAAGTAAAACAAACTTCCAAATACGGTTCCTTCCTGTTGGAGGCGAACACTCCGCTTGCCCATTTGGGATTGCGGAACATATCCAAAACGCCGTGATAGCATATTCTGTCTCCGCTGCCGAAATCCTTGTGAGTGTTGTAGTCGAACATACACCACCCGAAACAGCCCGCAGTTTTATCCGAAGCAAATACGTCGTCCAACATTTTAGCGTAACGCAATACGTGAACGAGCCTGTGCGGCGAATCGTCGAACGTTTTCGTGGGAAACATATGCCCGTTGTATTCCGTAACGAGGTACGGCGCGCGTTTGTCGCAGATATCATTTCTGTCGCTTGCGCCGTTGCGGTTGAAATCGTTATACGTATAGACGTCCTCAAACAAATGAGACTTACGTACGTATCGAACGCCGCCCGTTCGGCGGGTATGGTCCAACTTACGAGCAATGCGGTTTGTTTCGCTATACAGCTCGTCGCAATCGAGCGATTCGTTTATCCTGACGCCCCACAAAATAACGGACGGGTGATTGCGGTACTGCGTTACCATCTCGTATACGTTTTGCTCGGCCTGCTTTTTCCACGCGTCATCGCCTATGTGCTGCCAACCGGGAATTTCCGTAAACACCAGCAAACCCAGACGGTCGCACTCGTCGATGAAATATTGCGACTGAGGATAATGCGAAGTCCTCACCGCGTTAACTCCCAGTTTGTTTTTGAGAATATCCGCGTCAAGACGCTGCATACTTTCGGGCATGGCGTAACCCACGTACGGATAACTTTGATGTCGGTTAAGACCTACTATTTTGACTTTTTTTCCGTTGAGATAAAAGCCGTCCGCAGTAAATTCCGCCCGACGCGCTCCGAAAGTCGTTTCGTAAACGTCGCCGCATACACTCACCCTCATAACGTACAATTTCGGATCGTCCAAATCCCAGCGTTTTAACCTGACGTCCTCGAATACTGCGGTAAACGCCGTCTCGCAAACGCCGTACTTACGCGCGCATACTACGTTGCCGCTGTCGAGTATTTCCGCAACAACCTCCGTTTCGCCCGTAACGTTTGCAAGCGTAACGTCTGCAACGACGCGGTTATCGCAGCAGGCGTCTACGAAAACGTCTTTGACGTACGCGCCCTCTTTTACGTCCAAGTATACGTCGCGGTAAATGCCGCCGTAAGTGAGATAATCTATAACGTAACCGAACGGAGGTTGATTAAGCGTTTCGCGGCTGTCTACGCGAACTACGACTTGATTGTCTCCTGCTCTTACGTACGGCGTAACGTCGACGCAAAACGCCGTATATCCCGAAGCGTGCGTGCAGACGGATTTTCCGTTGACGAATACTTCGGCAAAATGCGCTACGCCTTCGAACGTGAGCAGATACGTTTTGTTTGCGATATTATCCAAATGCAAGTTACGCTTGTACCCGAATTCGAATTGATAAACGCTTTCGTCGAAATTGTTAAAAGGAGTAACTGCGTTTGCATGCGGTATACGCACGTTCTCCCCATTGACGTCGCCGAAAACATCCGCAGAAAACTTTTTGAAATATTGCCAACCGTCGTTTAAATAAATCCTCACAACTATACCCGCCTTGAATTTTCGATGATTTTTATCTACGCGTAAAGTATACTTTTTGTAAAGGCAAATGTCAATATAAAAAAACAATCAATCGGTCGTAAAGACCGACTGACCGTTTTGTTTCGCCATACGGCAATCGAAACCCTGCAAGGTTTTTGCGTATGGACTAGAGCGGTTGTACGCCCTTAATTACAACTAATTTTTGCTTGCGGCGCGGTGTTCGGAATACTTGTAATCGCGATACGTCGTATCGCTTTCTACCATATTGAAACGCGATACGCACAGCCACACAATCATAAATATGCCCGAGATACCTACTAAAACGTAGAGCAATCTTTCCAACCACACCATACCGAAGGTAATGAAGCTAACGCAGTTAAATCCGAATATACCTACGACAAGCCAGTTAAGAGCGCCGATAATCGTTAATATAAGCGCGATAACCGAAAAAACGTTGAAAGTTTTTTTCACAATGTTTTCCTCCTTGTTAGTTGTAACGGTAGTATGAGTAACTGCGTAAATAATATACCAAACGAAACGAAAAGCCGTAACGCAACGTTAGCCATACAATACTCGAACCTGCAAGGTTTTGACGGCATAATGCGCGCGTTATACTTCGTCAAGCCGTACTCACAGTACGTCCGGTACAGTTTCGCACGTCTTTCCTCGTCTAACAGCGCATTACATCCGTCCTCGCATCTATGCCTTCGGCGGTTTTTGCCGAAAAAACTACTGCGTACCTACGGGGTGTAGATTGTACGCTATCGGCATCATTGTGTTGAGAAAGCGTACTGTATGTACGTTAGAGCAACGGAATGGGACAAGAGCACGCAGAATATGTTTCGTAGGCTTGTAGTGTTCGACTACCGTATGGCTAACTTATGACGAAGCTTTGCCGAATCGGTCGCGCCCTATTACGGCGCAGGCAGCGATTTTATAAACTCCGATACCGTATCTATAAATAAGGCGCTTTCGATACGGTGTCCTTGCCCGCGCAGATACTTGATTTTTATGCGCGAAGTTTCGCCGATTAGTCCCGTCCATTGCGCAGAAGGGTCGTTTTCTCCTATCGCGAATTCGACAGTACCGCCAAACCGCTTGCAACATTCTTTAGTTTTATGCAGATTGAAATTAAGCGAAGGATTAACAAGCAACATATGGCAAATTTTCGGATATCGATACCCGTACCATGCCCCGTAGTCGGCTCCTGCCGAATATCCCGCATACAGTATCGAAAAATCCGTAAAACGTTTGAAATAATCGGTCAAAAAACACATATCGTCATCCAAAGGATTGTCCCTCGTTTCGCCTATCGGGTTATCGGATACAACCACAGAATAACCGAATTTACGTCCGATTTTGTCTGCAAGCGTAACATAGACATTCCGCTGTTCGTCGTTTTCACCGCAAATATGCCCGCCGCGTCCCGTTTTAATAAAAACGACGGTTTCATTACCACGCTTAATGCCGTAACCGATTACTCTGCCGTAATATTCTCTTTTTATTGTTTCGTCGAATTTTACCATTTTTGACAACCTACCGCCTGATTTATTTTAAACAGAATAATACCGATGATAAAGTTCTACGCGGTCAAATTTCAATCCGCATTTGTATAAGTTTTTCCGGACTGTACAACCATTTCACTTATTTTCCGCTCCGCCTCGACAAGCGAGCGCTCTATTGTCGGTTCCGTTCTTTAACTCCGTTTGCTCAATTTAGCTCTATCTAACAGCCAATCAATAGCGTAATTGAGTAATAATTCTCTATCCTCTTTGTAATGAGGATAAATCCGTTCCAGCTCCGCCCAAAACGCCGCGCTGTGATCCGAGTGCAACGAGTGGCACAGCTCGTGAGCGACAACGTATTCGATACAATTTTCCGGTAGAAATACCAACGCCGTATTATACTTAATCGAATTATCCGAATCGAAGTGAGTGCCCCATGCGGATTCCCATGTATGAAGTTTTACATAAGAACAAGTTAAACCGTATGTTTCGGCATAAAGCTCCGTCAGCGCTTTGACGTAAGGCAAAAGTAAATCTCCGAAAAACTTTTTCGATTCCCAATAAGAAAACCGTTCGGGAACTTTCAGTATATCGCCCTCTATTTCAAAAGACGAATTTTCGTCTACCGAAATTACCGTATATTCTTTTCCGAGCAACATAACTTCTCCTCCGTCGGAAAAGTTCGGCAACTTTATCGCCGAATATTCGGAAAGTCTGTTGCGCAAGAATCTTTTGTGCCTGTCAACGAATTGCTGTATCTCGCTCTCCGTATAAATCGCTCTATAACCGACTCGGACGATTACCTTGCCGTCGCCGTTAACGGTCAACGACATTCCCCGTGTAAAAATGTCTTTTTCAATAAGCACTTCCTGTCCGCAAAATTGAACCATATCTTTAGCCTCCCGTATATTTTACCATGTAAACATAAGAACAACCGTTCGTATTTACGACGATATCTGTCAGCGTTGCCATAAATTTTAATGATTTTTTGTGTTTGTTGAAATAATCTCGCCTACTTCATTCTTTTTACGGCATCTATTGCCGAATAAAGCGTTAAAAGCGCCATAAGGGTTCCCTGCGGTTCGTTTATTGTAATGGATATTTCATTGCCGCTCAATACAACGCGCGGGTATCGTTTCAAAATATTTTTTATCTTACATTTGGACTGTCCTATATCGGCAAACGTTTTGCCGGCATCGGAAATTTTGAGAGCATTGCCGTCGTTTACGAATTTAAGCTCTAATTGCATCTCGCCGTCCAAACCCAGAATATATTTTTTCTTATCTAAATCATCTTGTAATCCTCGCTCGATGCACTTGACTAAAATAGGCTTTAAATCCAAATAACCGTCGTCCTTTCCCTCCCCTTTGGAAGCGCCGTCCTCTCCTTCGCCGTCGTCCTTGTTCCCTGTATCACAAGACCGTTTCATTTCCTCAATCATTGCCCGCCGCCGCTCCAAATATTTGCGTCTGGCGCTTGCGACAGAATAGTCTTCATCATCATCGTCGTCATCGGATACGACGTTCAACCGTTCCATTAGCGCGCGGCGACGCTCTTCTATGTACTTTTTTCGCTCTTCTTCCTCTGTGGATTGCCGTTGATCTTCAGGATATCCGAATTTGTCTACGTATTCTTCCACGCTCATTTTTACTTTGCGGTCGGGATACGGGTTTATATAATTATTTTTTTCCATCCATTCGATTGCGCTCGCCGCCCTGTTATAACCGCATACCAAACGGCGTTGCACAAGCGATACGGATGACTCCCCGTTCTTAACACATTCCCAAAGCGCTTGCACGAAAAATTCTTCCTGCTCGTTTTGCGGCTTGCATACGGTGTTAGCGAAATTTTTCCTTTTGTCCCAACGAATAGCCTCGTAAGAAAATCCACCGCGAAATTTAATCACGCCGCTCTTTTGCAGCTCGTCAATCACTTTATTCGTTTCCTCATACGACAAAGAAAATTGTTCCTGAAGCTCCGGCATTTCAAATCTGCGACATTCATTTACATATTTTTCTATATCCTTTATTTCCATAGAACTCTCCTAAAAGTCAAAGATCGATCTGAGACGGTTGTTTTTTTCGTTATAAACATACGTATATTTCGGATCTAGCGGATTCACCGAACAAGCGTATTCCTTTTCATTTGTAAGAGGCAAATCTTTATATTCGGGACACAGATAGTAGCGCTCCAGACGTGAAAACAATACAGGAGCGTTTGCCTCAGTAACAATACACTCTCCCGATTTTAACTTACACAGCATACTTTTGGTGACAAGGGGTATCGTCTCGATTTTATAATGCTCTATTTCTTCGCTGTCGCCGTTAAGAGCGCTTTCCGGCGAAAGTCTCGTACGCAGTCCGCACCCTTCGGAAAATTCGGAAATCGTCGCCCAGTTGTTACTGCCGAAAAAGATTTTCACGTTGAGATTGTCAAGTATGATTTTTGCCGTATCGTAACCGTAAACGGCGTTTAGTTGAGCATATGACTGCAGTACAAGCACAAACCAAATATTTCGTCCTGCGCAAGCCGAGATGAAATTCTCAAAGTTATATAATTGCGGAAAGTTGCCGAACTCGTCGAGTATAAAATAAAACGGCGTAGTTAATTTGCTGTCCGAGTTTTCGCCTGCGAGATCGATTAAAGCCTTGTATGCGTCCTGAACAAAAAGGGATATGAGCTGAAAATGAATTTTAAGCTCGTCGCGATAGCAAAGGAATAAGGCAATCGGTTGATCTGCGCGCCCCAAATCGGACACTTCAAACGAATTACACGAGGTAATGCGGCGAATAGCAATATTCATGTACTCGCTCATTTTTTGCGCGAACGTCGTCGTATAACTGGAACGGGTACGCTCCGCTTCGATAAACAGATACTCTTTTACCGTCGCATATGCTCTGCTTGTTTTGGGACGGTCGGAAAAATACCCGTGATCGAAATTGCTGTTTTCGCCCGAAAACGTAGCGAATATCGTAAATATCGTGTTAAACGAAAACGTTTCTTCGGTAATCGGATTTTCTTTGAGAAGCGAATCTTCGAGCATTGCGTGCAGAAAGCCTTTAAATATTTCACGCGCTCCGCGTTCCCACATAGGATCGCGTTTGTCTTCTATAGTTACCATCATAGCGCCGAACAGGTCAATGTCATTGTAGACGTCGTCAAGTTGAGCGGCCTGTTCTAACGAGATAGCTCTGTCCAGCTCGGATTTATCCCTATAAGTGATTTCTAAAAAGCGATAGCGCTTCTTGCCGTTTTCCGTGACGACCTGCACTCTGTCGGCAAGCGACATCGCCCTCTTGAATTTACGGAATAACGGCGTAAGCGGATTCCAGCACTCGCTGTGTCTGTAATCGCGAAGATTAAGCATGACGACTCTGTACCCTTCCGCTTTCAACGTCGCCGCAGTATGACGGTAAACCTCTCCCTTAGGATCGGATAGTATCATATTGCACTTTACTTTTTTCCGCGCATTGGAAATGACCATCGGGATAACTCCCGACGTAGTTTTGCCTTGACGGGTTGCGGCAATTATTCCCACATGATTTTCCTGTTCGGCATAGGTTTGAATAAGCTTACCGTTGACATAACGGTTAGCTTTAAGCACTCCGCTGACAGACATACTCGGCAAGTCTTCGTAAGCGCATGTATAAGGGAAATCGCCCGACGGCTCGTCGTAGCGGTATAACTCGGCGCTCTCGTACCCTTCAAGAATTGCGTCGTCAATTATCATCTTTACAACCTCCGTATCCGAAACCGCGAGAGGTCTCGCGGCGCTTAATATATTTGCCCGAATTTTCTTCGGTAAGCGTCAATGCCGTATCGGCGCGTCGGTTAGCGGTAATAGCTAATTCCAAAGCGGCGTCCGCCGCATCTATCGATACCGATAAAAGTTTATCCGTCAAACCGTTCTCTACCGTCAAACCGTTTATGCCGTACCGCTTTTCCTTTGCCGCAATAAGTTCGCCGACAAGAATTAAAAGCTCTTCCTTATTCGGAGAGGCGATTTCTATCTTGTCGCAATACTTGGAAACCGTTTGCGCATTGCGCTTATCGCAAAAACAAATCGGCAATACCGCGCCGAGATTAATCTCTATATTCGGACGCGAAAGCCGCATTTTGCCGCGCTTTGCGCTTTGCAAAAAATCGCATGCTTCCTTCAACGCGCCTTCGCTTATGTCGCCGACGAAAGATATCAAAAACACGTTTCCCTTATCCTCGTTGCAGCTGCGAATAAAAATATTTCCCATACTCGACTCGAAATCGTTGGCGCCGAGATCGGCGACCGAAATCGTTGCGACGTGCGCGGCTTTATAAAGCTTTAAAATTGCCTCCATATAATAATTGCGCATATATCTCGAATCCGAGCATAAACACAAAGGCTTAAACGTTTCAAAGTGACGAATATCGCTGTTAAGCGCATTTTGAATTAACGCGTTCTGCTCTTCCGTTCTCGTCAACGATAAATCGGTAATGGCGGACGCATCGCAGGCGAACTTGCGCATTGTAAGTTTGAGCGGCAAATCCATATAGGACGCAATCGTCTCGCGATTCTCCGAAAGAAGTAATTTTTCCTTATCTCTGAACGGGATAATTTCGCTGTATAGCAAATTTGCATATACCGGCAAATATACGCTTGGCGTAACCTGTCCGCGCCCGAACACCTTTGAGAGTAAAGTGCACTCTTTTACTTTTTGAGAGACTCTCGTACGACGATTGTTTTGCGTCCTGACGGAAATATCTTCGTACGGAGTGCCTGCGGCAAGCGTGTACAGCATGTCCGTATATGCCGCATCGTTTTCCGTATCGTAGCGAAGCAGCGCAAGGATACTTTCTATACTGTTCCAGCGAGCGGCTCTGGTAAGATTCTTAATTCCGTTATTTCGGTTTTTATCGAAAAAGATACCCTCGCATTGCAAAACGCCGTAAATGCGAAGCGCCGTAACCTGACCCGCATTCGCTTTGTCCACGATATTTGCGTAAACGCTTGCTTTTGTATTATTACCTGCGTCTATAAGACCGCAATTACTCGTAGCGTATAACGCTTTGCCCTTAATAGTCAAAACGTCGTTTTCCGATTCGGTAGTATCGGATTTGAGCTTGCACGCTTCCGAATACTGACGCAGTCTACGGTAACGCTTATAATCCTTTAGCGATGCAATGTTACGAACTTTGTTTAAGTCGACAAGTTCAAACAACTGCTTCGCCGTTTTCGGGTCGATGTAATAGACTTTGGCAAGACAATCGAACAAACTGCGTTCGTCGCAAAACCGTCCGACTACGGCGTCGAACGTAAAATAATCGCGTAAAAACATTTCGTTTGAAAAACTACACATTGAAATCACCCCTCGCCTTATTCAAAGACGGAATAACCTCGTCGATAATTCCGTATTCAAGCGCCTGCCACGCCGTCATGGTGTAATCTCTGTCGGTGTCTTTGGCGATAACGCGGAGCGGTTTGCCCGTGTTCTCGGAAAGAATTCTGTTGAGATTTTCTCTCGTACGCTTGATGTGATTTGCGGCGATTATTATATCGCTGGCCTGTCCGCTTGCTCCGCCGAGCGGTTGATGGATAAGCACTTCGGTGTTTTCCGTTGCGCGGCGATATCCCTTACTCCCTGCCGAAAGCAGAAACGCGCCCATAGATGCCGCCATGCCGAGCCCGACTGTCACGATGCGGGCTTTTATGTAGTTCATCGTATCGTAAATGGCGAGTCCCGCCGAGACGCTGCCGCCAGGACTGTTTATCTGCATAATAATTTCGTCCGCCTCTTTGTCTTCGAGGTATTGCAACTGTGCAATGACAAGTTCCGCCATACGGTCGTCAATGGGACCGAACAGATTGATTGTGTTCCGCTTCAATGAATACAGCGGGGAAAATTCTTCTTTCATACAGTATCTCCTTTGCATTTTTTACAGGTTTTTAAAAGTTGTTTTTATGAACTTCTTCCAGTAAATCGTAATACTTATTAAATATTTCGATAGCGGTAAGTTCGTCGTCCTCGACGCGGAGAAAAGCGTTTCCGTATTTGTCCTCGTCAACTTTAAACACAATCGCCTCGTCGTCGGCAATGCCGTCTATTTGGCTTATGGGTTTTAGCACTACATACAAAACCTTGTCGTCATTGACGTCGTACGGAATAACGGCTACCTGCTCGAATGCAAGCTTTTTTCCGTTCTCGTCCACCAGAACAATCGGTTCTTTGTTCTCCTTGTCAAACAAAATGTCTAATAAATCCTTCACGAAAAACACCTCCTATAATTTACTGTGAGTACATTATATAAATTTTTATTAAAGCTGTCGTCCTATAAAAAATGACAAAAAAGCAACGACAATAATTATCGTTGCTCTTAAAACAATTATGTAATTTTAAGTCAAATTTTACTCGCAAGCAAATGTTTTAAGTCCGAAATCTGCTAAAACCGCGTCAATTGCTACGATATCGTAGTTCCTGCACTCTATGAAATATTGCATCGTTAAATCCATACGCGTATTTCTGCGAATATAACCTGCGCTGAACAAAACGTCGTCGGCCTCTTCCAACGAGCAATGCAGTCCGACAATAATTTGCCAAGCCATTTTGCGCGTTACGTTTTTGCAGCGAGGATCTGTTACGCGCGCAAAGTCCTGTCTGCGCAATAAGACGTTTTTATACACCTGCGGCGCAGTCATTCCGTGTCTATCCATAATTTTGTACACTGTTTCGCCGAATGACATATCGTTTTGATGCCGCTTGACGAATTGATAAAGCATATACAACTCGTCCTGCTTCAAAAAGGCATGTTGACAAACCTGCTCGCCCTGAGGAGTTGACTGTTTATGAACAGTCGGGTCGACAAATGCCTCGCAATAGGACAGCAACTTCCGTTTTTGAACGTCGTTTGTAACCATATAGGTTTGCACGACCCCGACTTGTTCACTGGCGGGTTCGTTTGCGAAATTATCCTGCAAGATATGCGTAAGTTTTTCATATGCCACGTCAAGTTGCTCGTCATCGTTATTTGACGAAACATCTGCCCTCAGCAATATTCTTTTCAATTTTTCAATATCATTTGACATTTGTATTTACCTCAAATTTCGTTTATTTGCCAAAAACCTTGATATCTTTCAATCAGAGCAAAAATGTCATCCCACGTCAATAAACCTTTGCCCATTGCAACTTTCAAATACTGTCCGTTGAAAGCGCAGAACACTTCTTCCGGTATATATTCGGCAAAATCTTCATATGTAAACAACCCGTATTTTTCTACATCGGCCGCCATCTTTGCCTCGTCAACCTTCATTGTAGCAGGATCGACGTCGAAAATATTTATAAAACCTTCCGTTGCGCCCGGCATTGAAAGCATTCCATTTACATAATAGCACAAGTGTCCGAATGTAACGGGACTCCACGCGGTTGTCGTTTCCTCCGTTATAACTACGCCTGTAAGTTGAACTCTCTCGCTCGTCAATTCGCCGTCAATATCCGTCTGCTTACTGAACCAATGCCCGATATATTTATCGGCGTCGTTTCGCAAGAAGACCCACTCGTTGAGGTTGTAGTCCCAGAAGCCGTGTTCCGAGATGGCCTTGACGCTCGTTCCGTCCGAGAAATAGAGATTGATTATCTCGTAGACGGCTTCGGAATCGCTATCGACAAATAATATAGGCGCAACGTCGAATTCTCCCGTGTAAATATTCCAAACAAGTAGCAATTCATCGCCCTTAAGCTGTTCAACAGGGACTCGGCTTCCGTCTGCAAGAGTAATAAGTGTACCGGCAGCAACACATGAATCATCTGCCCAAACAGCGTAAAGCGTAACTGTACCGTATGTAGCAAGATTTTTAACTGTATCGCCTGATTTGTAATCGCCATCTGGAAGCGAAGAACCGTTTGACAACTGTGCTCTCTTAGTTGTTGACCAACCTAAAAATTTATTACTATCTTTGCTGGGTTTTGATGTAGATAAAACTATATCCTCATCATAAGTTGCTTCTTGATTTGATGGAGCTTTTTTGCCACCATTTGCATCATAAACTATTGTATATGGGTTTTTGTTCCATTTCGCATACAGTGTTCCATTGGAAGATTTATTCCATTTCTTAACATTAATTAAGTGGTTATCATCTTCTTTATAGTATGGATCTCCTGTGCCTTCTTTGTTATCGTAGAAACCATCGAAGGTATAACCTGTTCGTATTGGAATATTGCCATTAGGACTTGTCATTATCTCATCAAATATAACACTAATAGATTCGAGGGCACACTTGCCGCCATTTCCGTCGAAATATACGGTATATAATTGCGTATCCCACTGCGCATATAATACCGTACCGTTAGCGTCAGGCACCTCCCAAATACCGTTACTAATCGCATCGTTTCCGCTGGGCTGATAGTACAAAATTCCGCCGGATCTTTGCGTAAAATATCCGCTGAAAGTTTTTCCAACATATTTAGGCGCGGCAATACGCGGCAACGCTTCTCCCATAGTCACTTCAATTTCGGTTACGGCGGAAGTGCCGCCATTAGGATTCAGTGTTATTTTATAAGTCTCCGGTATCCATTTGTAATATAAGATGGTCATTGAGGCTGGGTAAGAGGTACTGCCATCGCCGACCCGTACAGAATAAACTCTATCATCGGTATACCATCCGCTTGTCTCATCCTTAGTATAGCCCGCCCTTGATGCAGGTGTCGGTAATCCGCCCTGTTCTTTTAAAGTTTTTCCGTATATTAAATTGTATATATAACTGTCTTCTCCTGTTTTATCGTTCAACGTCAAAGTTTTTATGATCCATTTTGCATATAAATTAGAAACTTTGCTTAAATTGTTACTTGCAATGGCATCATAATTGCTCGAAGTAATCCGATACCCGTCTCCTGCCGTTTGAGAATACCAACCGTCAAAACTCCAACTGCCCCAATCTTCAAGACTTGGTAAAGAAGAAAAGTCATCTTGATATGTAATAGTACAAGTTTTATCTGTAAGCGAATATCCCTCGATGGACGTGTTTAAGTTGAACGTCCATTTCCAAACAGCAGAAATTGTAATATCGTCAAGCAAAGTAAATTGCGCATCGTCAAGTATTTGAAATTTATCGGGTCCGTATACGACCTCCCAACCGCTGAAAGTCCAACCAGTTTTAGAAGGATTACGTACTAAACCGTTTCCGACAAAATCAACGGTGTCGCCGTACGCAACAGTGAAAGCGTCGATACTCTCATCATAATTTCCCGTAGCCGCATTATAATCGACGTTTACGGCAAAGACGATTTTGTCGTACAGCCGTAAACTTTTCGCATTATAAATACCTACCCCGCGTTCGTCGGTAATTTGTTCGCCTGTTCCGTATAATTCCGTATACCAACCGCCGAAAGCTCCGCCGTATGTATACGTAGGAATTTGCGAAGAATTAAGCTGTACCGCTCCATTGTAGACTACCGATACCTCCGTTGCGGCATTAGCGCTTAAAATGCCGACGGTCCCGTTTCTTGTTATAATATCTTTATTGTCGTCGTTACTTATTATATCCGTCAAAACGAGTTGCGCCGTTCCGCTCCATTTAGCATATAAAACAGGTTCGACAGCGCGAAAAACGCCATCCCGAACGCCGTTTTTATCGCCGACACCCCCGCGTTCGGTATACCAACCGTCAAACGACCATTCGCTCAAATCGTTTTCGAGCGTCGGCAAAGAATTTTCGAGCGGCATATCGAAATAGACTTTGACCGGCGATGAAATCTTTTCCGTGATCGGCATATCATCGGCATTAAACTGAAGATCGGCGTAAAACTTTGGTTTAATACTTATGTTATCACCCCAAAGATATTTGTCCTCCGCGTGAAATACCATCGGCGTAGATAACGTTTTATCTCCTATGCTTACAACATACCAATTCTCAAAAAAGTAATTAGACAACGACGGATCGACTATCTCGTCTACTGTCTGTCCTTGCCACACCGGAACAAGCTTAGACTTTAATTCCAACGTGTTTGCATCATAGTAGTATTGCGTTATGCTATACGTATTGACGGGAACAACCGTTATATTAACCTGCAGAGGCTTCACATTCTTATTAGAACTCGATATCGAAATCACTACAGAAAGTTCATTGTATTCGATGCTACCGTTATATATATCTTCAACCACTTCCACTTTTCCGTCGGTATCAACACTTACAACAGGCTCGTCGCTTTCATATTTTATCGTATCGGGATACGGAGAATCAATACGTCCGTCTTGATACTTATAAGCAGTTTTAATACTGAAATCGCCGCCGTAATATACTCTGTTATCATTTGAAAGAACCACCAACGAAGGAGTATTTGCCGTTACTGCATCGTGATTATAACTAATCACGATGCAGACAATCACTAAGCCCAAGCATAATACACAACACAATATAAGACTAATAAAACCGGCTTTTGTTATTCTTTTCGGCATTTTTACACCTCCGACGTACGGCTACGTTTCAACGAAGGAAGTTTCCCTGCTTCGAATTTCCAACCGTCATTATCATTCCACGCGCCTTGCGTTTTTTCTTGAGTAAAATTATCTGCTGTTAACTCGTCGAACAACTTTAACGAAACTTTTCCGTCAGCTTTTAATTCGGCGATATCGTGCGCCGTAATTTCGTAAACTGCATCAACTACGTGAATGTCCGACAAATATTGATCATTGTCCCAACTGCCGACCGCATACCCTACTAACGTGTTTTTACACGACTGTCTTGTCAATACCACGAAATCATCGGTAAAATTCACCAGCACTATTGCCCCTTTAACTTGTCCGTTGGCACCGTTGATGCCTGTAATGGCGCCTACCGAACATTTCCAACTTGATGCCATATCGGACCAATTCGCATTAGTGAAATCGCTGTTTATCTCAAAAGTTACAGAAACGATACAATAGTTTATTTGATTGAAATTATATGCCGCAATTCCACCTGCCACAGCAGCCCCGTCGGTGTCGACCGTTGCTGACGAAATTTTCACGTTTTCTATAGTTCCGTTATTTATGCTCGCTAAAACAGCCACGTTATTCACGTTGCTTTTGCAAACTTTGGCGTTTGTTATAACAATTTGTTTTATAACGGAACCGTAAGTGATTTGATAAAAAAGCGGTTTTGTCATAAGCGTATCCACCAAAATTTCGTATCCGCCTCCGTCTAACGTACCGTAAAACGACAGCTCTCCCGCTTCTTCTAATTTAAAAATTTTGTCGTCATCTAAGACTATTCGCTCGACTATATTATAGTTTTTATTTAATCTCATTCTAGAATTCTTGATTATTTCATCAACGAAGTTTTCATCTCGAAGTTCGATAGAAACAGTCGAGTCTATATCGCTAAACTTTAAATTGTTTGCTAACATACTAAGGCTGATGGCAATTGCCAACATCGCGATAACGACAACAGACGCTAAAAAGCAACGGACTATGTATTTCCCATTGAATAGCTTCGGTTTTTTATTTAAAATAATATCTTTTTTCTTTGGCATAATTAACTCCTCATCCTATAAACCGCATAAATAAAGTAACGCCGATACAGGGCAGTAGAATTACGATTACAGCCGCAAAGAAAGCCTTTGAAGCAATTATTTCGACTTTCACGTCTTTCTTTAATCCGCTGAATATGTTCCACAGATATACTGCGAAATAAAGT
The DNA here is from genome assembly GCA_023667435.1 of Corallococcus sp. Lineage (GTDB taxonomy): Bacteria > Bacillota > Clostridia > Christensenellales > CAG-314 > Fimimonas. The sequence goes on from JAMPAB010000017.1 coordinate 18,292, forward strand.
ACGGTTACCGTAATATAAAATGCCATCCGCAATCCTTCGGTTGATACGCCCAATATCGAGCCGAATAATTTCCACCCGTATCCGTTCGCGCTAATTGCATGAAGAATCCATGTAACGCCGATTAGCAGTATGAACTGTATGAAGATACCCAGATGAAATCCTTTAAAGAACTGCCTCAGTTTCTCTATACGGCGTTTATTTTCGTCATTGCTTTCTTTTTGATGCCCCGACTGAAAATGCGTCGTAATCAACGTTTTCTTAATTGTATCTTCGGAATCATTGCATTTTTTAAATAATCTTTTTTGAGATTTGTCCGTAGGATAATTTGCTTTTAGTATAAATTGACAACGACGGTACAACATAACGTCCAATGCGGAATTTCTTTTTTCAATACCGTCTATTTCCACCATTTTATCCTCAAAACCTTTTTCCGTATATTTGAACGTTTGCGCCGCAGACTTAATAAGCTTGAGATCGTCCGAATCTATTGCGACATAGACGTCGTTTGCAGCTTTATCGAAACCGACGTTACCTAAAAATTCCGTAAAAGCAACGGTAAATTGCCGTTCTAAAATACTTATATCGGGATTCGATTTTTCCTCAAGCGCCCTGTGGCAAATTTCCCATTCCTCCAAATCGGCACACGTGCGTAAAGCATCGGAATTGAAAATCGATTCGGCAAGCCATGCGCAATTATCAAAATTATTCACAACCCTCAAATAGAGCGCGATTTTGTCTTTTCCGTCTCTGTATGTATTAGATATCCGTAATTTAATAAGCTCTGTCAATTCAGCTCCCAAATCTGACGGCATACCTTCAAGATAACTTTCAAATCGGTTTCCTAAATCAACCAGAAATCTTTCCGCCGTTGCTTTTAGTTTTTCATTAATCCATTCCCCTTTATACAAAACGTCTTTTACGGCATTTTCGGCGCAGGTAATCATATTGCGATCAGTAAGTATTCCGAATAAAAATCTCAAATATTTACTTCCTTCGTCTTCCTGTCGGGCTGAAACAGCTTTGACGATTGCACGATACAATGCCTGCTGCGTAAAACTGTCCGTACCGGTATTCGTTAAAAACGCAGACAAAAACGCGGGTTCGTCTTTGCCGAGTTGAAAATAATCTTCCGACAGTAAAATACGGTAAGCGGCGCTGCTGAGACGCTCTTCAACTTGCTTTTTAATCTTGTCACTTGCCGATTCGTATAATTCTCGAATTCGATTAACGTCGGCGCAGTTTATTTCTTTTTGACAGATTTCAAGAAGTTCGATGTCTGAAACGGCTTCTTCCAACTGTTCTGCAGTTGTAACATCAAACGAGCCGACTGCTTGCGGAATTTCTCCTCGTTTCTTGATATATTTTCCGATTTTAGTTTCAGGCTCGAAATCAGTCTTCCCGTTATCAACATCAAACTCTTCAACACTACTTTTATTTTCATCGGATAATTCAAAATTGCTCACCGCGCAGGCAACGTCAATATTGTTTAAAGCAGCATCGTGATCTGCATTGGTATTAAACGAAAATTTATTAGCTATACTCAAAGGCAACGACATTAAAACACGTTTCAGCAACTGCTCATGCTCACGAACGTTCAACTTGTTACTCTTAAGCAATAGCGAACAATGCTTCTCCCTTTTTTCTTTTTTTAAAAGCAACGATATCAACTTGTCTGTTATCGGAACTATAACAGTAGAAAATTCGTGATCGTCATGATATTCAGAGCGTTCGAACCACCCTAAATCTTGCGGTTCTTTCTGCAAATATTGGTCGATATTTTCTCCTTTATCACTGTAAGGATACTGCAGCTCTGTATATAAAGACTGGGGAATAGTACAACCTATGCACTCCGCTGTTTTAATCTTAGAAACAACCGACGAATCCGTATAGACGTAAATCATATCATCTTTTCCGTCACTGCCGAATTGTTTCTTTGATAAATATGCCAACGTCCCGTCATTTGCCAAATAAACAAATACGTCTTCTTCGGTGGTAGTTGACAAATAATGTGTAGGGCTATCTTTCAAATCTTTCTCGCCGACATGATATTCGCCGTTTTCAATGTAACACCATCTGTTTGACTCGCTATCCTTGTTCTTACTAGGAGATGAAGGAATGTACAATGCTTTTCTCATATTTCCTCCTTAAATCAATCGATTATGCCCGTCTGGTACAAAAGCCAGGCAAAGACGTATTCCATGTTGCGCGGCTGCGAAATAAATCTCGTTTGCTTAAACTTCATTCCATCAATAGGCTTTACGGAAATTGCCTCGCTGTGTCCGATTGAAGAAACGGCAAAAAATTTCTTATGCTCAAACAGATCCAACTGTTTCTTCAATGTCTCGAAATTCCCACACGACTTTAAATACGTTTCAATCTCGCTCGAACATTTATCCGTATACTCGGGCAATTCCGAATTTACATAAGAATACGCATTCAACGGCGGGGCCGTAGCGCGAACGACGCTGTTCAAATCAAAATTTGTCTCTATCCTGTCAAATTGACAAAGCACTACCGCCAAAGCAACGTCATCTATCAAATTATCTTTATCGATTTTTCTTGAACGTAATGCTTGGTACTGTTGAATATATCCGTTCATAATTGCGCTTGCCTCGTCAAGATCATTAGTTCTCGTTTCTCCTCTGCCGTCATTTATGAATAAAATAAGTCCGTTTGCGTGATGATACGCAAAATAACCGTCTTCAATATTTATTCTGGACTCACTTGCACCATCAGTATTGTAAACGTATAAATCTGCGCCCGGCACATCATAAAATGCGACTTGTGAGGCGCTCTTCCCTACGTTACGCTTTACTGAAACGATAAACGGTAGTTGACGAAGAGCAGAGCCTATGTCCGTGATGCTGCTCTCCATAGTCGTAGTGCGACTCTCCGTAGTTCTTTTTACGAACTGCGAATAAGGAGAAATTGCATAATACGAGCGCCACTTATTAAATCGTTTAAGAACCGTATTTGCATCTACGTTGGAAGTTGTTTCGTCTTTATTTTCCTCGATTGTTGCAAATGCTTCTAAAGCGGCGGCAACTTGTCCACTCTTAATTGACGTTACTATATTTTCATTTGCGGTGTGCTTTTTTATTTCCAACCCGTTTATCATAACTTTTTCGCCTACTTCATTTAATCCAATATTGAAAAAGCGTGAAATAAAGGTTGACTTGCCCGCTCCTGCAGCGCCGATCAATGCTACGATTGCATTCGTACTATACTCGTTTTCATAGTTTTTAGGCAACAGGAAGTAACCGCCGTCGTCTTGTAATAATTTATTATTGAGACAAACAAGGCGTTTCGCATTTCCTTGTATTATTCGTCCGTCTTTGTCTTTTTTGTAACCGCCGCCACATCCTAAAGCGCCCTGTTTAAAAAGATGTTTCCGTTTGATTTTTTTCGTTTTTGAAGCATTGTTACCGACTGATTCGATGAAACCTTTAATTTTGTGAACAGATCGCGCGCAGTAAGGGCACGTACGCTCGCTTCCTGAAACAAACACTCTTTTCCTAAAATCCTTTTTGGAAAATTTGCTGTCGGTATATTGAAAAATTACAAAAGGATATTGCATTTCCCACTCTTTCTCTTCCTTTGAAATACAGAGTCTAAAATTTGTTCCTTCGGAAGAAACAGCTACCGATCTTGTCGAACTGCGACAATTGGCTTCTATGAAAAATTCGTCACTGTATGTTTCTCTTTCTTTTGTCGAAGAAAAACAGGGAATATGTTTGTTGGAATAAACAAGCTTTAGACCGACTTTTCGAGGTACGGGTTTACTGAAATCGATTTTTATTAGGTTTCGTCCTATAAGCTTTGTTGTGTATTTGATAATTTCTTTTTTTACAACGTTGACAGTAACGTCAAACGTCCTGCTTTGCGGAATATCCGTAAAATGAGCATGCGGTTCGGAAAAAATTATTTGCGCCCTGAGGCTTTCTGCGGGACTACAAATCTCGGCTTTACCGCCGTTAGTAGTATAACTGCTTATTTTATTACTCTCTCTGTTATAGTAACGCCATGTAGTTACATTTGAAGAATTTTTTACGGCGGAATTCAAAAAATCGTTTCGAGACGGCAATTCCAAACTGAATTTATTGTAACACGCCAATGCGTTCGCTTCATTGATGTGATACGTCTGCTTATCGGTGCTTAGTCCATAAGCCTTTTTCAACAATGCTTTGCTTTCCTCTGTTATTTGTCCTTTTTCATCCAGATAATCACAAAACGCGTCATTCCAGTCGTTGACCACCATATTGAGGCTCATTGTCGGCTTGCCGCCGATATATGTTTTTTCAAGAAAAAACATAAAATGGTCTGCTGCATCGTTTCCTTTTTCATCGATAACGGCATATTCCAAATAGTAATCGGAGGGCGAATTTTTTGCGACGCGAAATAGCTCTTGCACCTTTTGTTCGTAATCTCCGTATTCCGTGTCATCCTTTGCGTTCCATATATCGGGTCTCAGCTCTTGCTGTTGTTTGGCATACAATTCAAGAATCTTTGAAAGAACTTCTTTACAAATTTGTTTTTCCGTTGCATTTTCATCGATAGTAAAAATACTGTCTTCCCTATTATTAAACATAGGGTATTGCGAATAATCAGACGGTTTTCCGTAAGTGAAAAAAGTCAATTTTCTGTTTTGGGGCAGAACCTCGTCGAATTGTGGTACATCGACAATATCCTTAACAAACTTTTTAGCATTTGCTTTGTTCTGCGCGAACTTGAAATACGTATCGACTTCGTATTTAAAAAAGTTCGGCGTTTTATATGCCTGATCGCCCTCTAACAGGCAATTATATACATAATCTCCTTCTTCCGTTTTCGAAACGGTATCAAAAGCCAAACCTACAAAAATCGAAGAAAAAGCAAGTCCCATAGCTATCTTCGTAGAAACGTTCCAACCGTAATTCTTTATGCTGTCATCTTCCCACCAGAAAACGCCTATATTTTCTTTTTTAAGTTTATCTTTTAACCTACGGGCGACTTTATACTCGAGCGTATCTTCCTTACCCTGATTCTTTTTCTTAGTAATGGCTGATAAGAAAACGACAAACTTTTCTTTCGCTCCTTTTGCAAAAGTCCGTACTGATTCTAAATATTTTTTATTATTTTCAGGACAACTATTAATAATAGAATCTGCCATTATCGATGTGCGATTAGGGCAACCAACAAAAGATTTTAAACCTTGTTTAAGCAATAACTTTAACCGTTTTATTTGTTCATCAGTCAAACTGACAGTACTTGTAACGTTTTTAATGATAAGGTCAATTAAGTTAGTTGAACAACTATGATATGCTTCATTGATTTTGTCAACACTGTCGGCTGACACATCTACACTTATCGGGCGTGTTCGATCAAGCAGTCGAACAATTATTGTCGGCCCATAAAAATTATTGATAGTCTGTGTATTATTATTACCTATTACTGATTGACTTCCTTCGCTTACATGTACAGTAATTCCATCTAGGATAATGTTTTCCTTTCCTCTTACTTTTATGTTTTTTTTATCAACACTCATTAAGCTACCTCATATTTATAATAGAAAACCACTTATTTGCTTTGGCTGTTATGATTGCCTGTTGCTGATTGACTTCCGTCATCTAGTTTTACATCAATGTACCCAACTATATTTCCATCACCTTTTATCTTGATTTTATAATTAACGCATTTTTCGTATTGTTTCGCAAACTCCAATGTCGTTTCATTGAGGTCTTTATCAGCGTTAGACTTACTTACTTTTTCCGATTGAGAATGCAAGTCCGACTTTTTCTCTTCGTTTTTCATATCTGAGATTCTTTCCCAAATAAATCCGACTGCGCCCAGCGTAAAATCCAAAAGACCGAAGGTATCGCCGAGTTTCCCTACAATCTTGCCGTAAGTTGTGCCTTCAACTGCAAAAAAGCCTAAAAACATACAAACTACGGACCCGACGGCAAGAAGAACTATAAAACCCAAAAATATGTACATGCCCGTTCTTTTTCTTCTGTCGAGAATTTTCCCTGCATTTTCCTCTCTTTCTTTTACGTTTGCTTGTATATAACTCGACAGATCTTCATTGATGGAGCTATACTAAAAAAGTAGACACGGGAAAGCGAAGGGTGATACAATAAATTACACACACAAGGAGAAACACAAATGGCAAACAGCAACTATCCAAAGTACACAGACGAGTTCAAAAAGAGCATCGTCACCCTGCATCAAAACGGCAAGTCGTTATCTCAACTCTCTAAAGAGTACGGTATCTCTATGAGCGCTCTTTCCAAATGGGTTAAAAACTTCTCGGAAGTTAAGATTGACAATGACACCGTTGTTACCGCTCAGCAAATTAAAGAGCTGCAAAAACGCAACGCTATGCTCGAAGAGGAGAATCTTATCTTAAAAAAAGCGATTGCAATCTTCACTCCACACTCGAACAGAGATTAAACGCCGTTTATATCCTTCGCTTTCAACATCGGATTAATCTTCTATGTAAGGTACTTCGCGTCAACCGCAGCACGTATTACAAACGCTTCTACTCTAAGGCAACACCGCCTAGAATTTTAGAAAACCAAACTATTAAGTCTTACATTCTGCAAATCTGCTCGGAACACGACTTGCGTTTAGGCGCTTACAAAATACAGTACCTTCTTCGCTGTGACTATTGCGTTAACGTCAGTATAGGCAGAGTGTACCGACTGATGAAAACTTTGCATTTGCCGCGTATATCTACGCGTAAACCGCCTAAAACCAAGTATATTCAGTCCGTTTTGGAAACAAGTAATATACTTAAACAAGATTTCAACCAACAAGCCCCTAATTTGGTTTGGTGTAGCGACATTACTTACTTACGGGTACAAAACAGGTTTTACTATCTATGCGTAGTAATAGATTTGTTTTCGAGAAAAGTTATTGCGTACAAACTTGCATCTAAAGCAGACGCGCAGTTGGTAATAGACACGTTCCTTGCAGCATACGGCAATAGAGGGTATCCACAAGGGCTTATGTTCCATTCCGACAGAGGAGTTCAGTATACCTCAATGGCGTTTCGCAAAATATTGGATAACTGTCATGTAGTACAGTCGTTCTCTAAGAAAGGACATCCGTACGACAATGCAGTAGTCGAATGCTTCTTTAAGTATCTTAAACTAGAAGAAACGGATCGACGCATATTTAAGAATTACGAAGACTTGCATTTGTCAATATTCAGTTATATTGACGGCTACTACAATTCCAAACGACCTCATACGACGTTAGGACTGCTCACGCCTAACCAATACGAAAAGAACTACTTCGCCTTGCTAGGCAGGTGATGTACATCACCTGCCTAGCAAGCAGCGAACATTCGCATCTTTTTGTCCACTCCCTTTCTCTTTTTTGTGTCTATTTTCTTGACTATAGTCCAGTTGCCTTAACTTCCTTTTGCGGTATTCCGTCAATAACTTCTGCGTTAAACACTCGGTAATACTTCCTTAAAGGAAATACGTTATTGTCTACGTACTCCTGCTTTTCCTCGCTGGTCATACCGTCTAAGATATGGATATTGAAAGGCTTCTTTGTTTCCTTGTCTCGCAGTTCAAAGTATTCTATTGGCACTCCCGCGTTCTTGCCTAAGTTCTTGCCTTCTTCGTCTCTCTTGAACGTCCAGCCCCTATCTTCCATCTGCTTAAACGTAAGCCAACGGTTATCTTTGTAACCTCTTTCCGCCATAGCGTTAGACAAATACATTCGGTTTATTCCGCTGTACTTCTTGCCCGTTATTGCAGATATTGGCGCGCCTACGTTAGTCCAGCCTTGAATCCATATTGAATTGTTTTCCTGCATATTCCTAAGAATACTGTTTACAAGTCCCTCTCTTTCGGGTGTAAGTTTATTATTTCCCTCATTCAAAGCGTATTTTTACCTCCTCTGTTACAATCGGTTCTTCATCCCCGAAGTCGTCAGTCATGTCCAACGATTCCTCGACGTCGTAACCGTCGTATACCGTTACTTCGTATTCTTCTTTCGGTTTGTTCTTTTTCAATGTTTCCTCCTTTTTAAATATTCATTTTGCCAATATGACAAAATACAAAAATAAAATGCAACAAATTACTTAAATGCGTTGTCTTGCGCTCTTTACAACGCATAAAAAATTAACCAAGTGTAAGTTTAATGCCGACAATTTTACGCTTTCGACAATTTTTGTCGGTTTTAGCCTTACAAAAATATTGACATCGCCATTTTTGTAAGGTATAATAATTGCGGAGGTCAATACCATGATTGTTCGCAATGCTTATCTTAATCAAATAATTCCGCTAATCGACAAAAACGTAATCAAGGTTATTACAGGCGTTCGCCGTTCGGG
>JAMPAB010000018.1 GCA_023667435.1 Corallococcus sp.
TCTGCGAGCGTAGCACAGTATACCCCATAAAATTTACAATTTTACGGGGACCCCGACCGCTTTGGCTACGCAATCCACACTGTGGATGTGCGTTTAACGCGTCGCGCCCTCGCTCCGCTTAGAACAAGGAAGGGCTTTAATTGATCGGTTTGTAGAGGGTATAGTTCTCCGCTCGACACTGTTGTTTTGTTTAGTTGCTTTCTTTTCTCATTTTCAGGATCGTCTCCGCAACTTTGTCCGTTCCGTAAATTTCGTCGGATACTTTACGTTGCTTCGTTTGAATGACCGAACGGTTGTCGTAAACGAATTTTACCGCCTGCGGCAGTTTTTTAGACAATTCATCTTCCCTTACGCTTATGCCGCAACCGCGATTAACGAACCATTCGGCATTTTTTACCTGTTCTCCGCGCGAGCATTTTGTCAGCGGTACTGTGACGAACGGCGTGCTTGTAAGTGTCAGCTCTGCAAGGCTAGTCGATCCCGCGCGCGTCAGGCACACGTCCGCCGCCGCGAATATATCTCCCATATCGGAAACGAATTCCGCTTGATTTAAAAAGTCGCAGTCGATTTTTTTGCCTTTTCCCGTAATTACGAATATGTCGAAAATTTCCGACATTTCCCTGTTACGTCGAATTGCTTCGTTTAGGGCGTTTGCGCCTAAACTTCCGCCCGTCACAAGCAGGACGGGCTTTTTACCGTCAAAACCCATAAGGGAAAGTCCTTTCGCCTTGTTTCCGAGCTTAATTTCCTCGCGGATTATCAGTCCTACCGTCTCCGCTTTTTTACTGCAGGGAAACGCCGTAAGCAACTTTGTGGCGTATAATGCGGAAATACGGTTGGCAAGTCCCAACGACATATCGCTTTCGTGAATAACGGACGGTATTTTCAATTTTTTCGCCGCAATAATTACGGGCAGCCCGACGTAACCGCCCTTACTGAATACGACGTCGGGACGAATGTCTGCGAGGTGTTTTTTCGCCTGATTTACGCTTTTAATCAACTGAAAGGGTAACGCCAAATTTTTCAAAGTGAATTTGCGTCGTAATTTATTCGCCGTAATTTCGCGGTATTCCGCTACTTTGCCGTGTTCGACGTAGGGAATAAGCAGATCTTTTTCCATCCCGTTTGAACCGACGTAGTACAGCGTTTCGTTTTGAAGTTTATCCATGAGAGCAAGATTCGGCGTAACGTGTCCTGCGGTTCCGCCTCCGCTAAATACTATTTTCATACGTTTAGTTTATGTCAATTTGTCAGGCGTAATGCGGCAAACTTGCGTATTGACATTAAACTTCGTTAATAGTATAATTATATAATCGAAAGTTCGTCTGAAAAGGAGATGTTTATATCATGGAATTACTCGATTTTACCTCGCATGACGGTCGCAAAGTTAAGCTGTACGTATGGGACGAAGTCAAGAACCCCAAAGCAGTCGTAAAAATCGCGCACGGAATGGCGGAACATTCCGCAAGGTACGACGATTTTGCAACATTCCTTAATTCTAAGGGATACATAGTTGTTATGAACGACCATCGCGGACACGGTCTTACAGCCGAACGCGACAGTCTCGGGTACGAAGAAGGCGATATGTGGACGAACAACGTTCGCGATCAGCTTACTATTCTCGATTTCTGCCGAGACAAATACAAACTGCCTCTTTTTATGATGGGGCACAGCTACGGCAGTTTCGTGACGCAAGCGGTGATAGAAGAACATCCCGACGTCAAAGGCTTCGTGCTTGTCGGTTCCAACTATATTAAGGGAATAAGTTACACCGCGTGCGGAATTGTAGCGCGCAATATGTGCCGCAACAAGGGCGGACGCTATCCCGCGCAGATGATAGTCAATTTGTCGTTTAAACAGTACGAAAAGAAAATTCCCGGCAACAACGCCTGGCTAAACCGCGACGAAGCGGAAGTGAAGAAATATAACGAAGACGAATTGTGTTCGTTCGTTTGCTCTGCAAACTTTTACCGTACGTTTATGGCGGGGATAAATAAGCTGTATAAAAAGGAATACTACCGTCAAATCAACGTAGACAAACCGCTGTTGATTATTGCGGGAAGCAGCGACCCCGTAGGCGAATACGGCAAAGGCATAAAAAAACTCGACAAATTTTATCGCGTAAAAGTCGGCGTAAAAGACGTAACTATGAAACTGTACGAAGGCGCCCGTCACGAATTGCTCAACGAGACGTGCAAAGCGGAAGCGTACGAAGACGTTGCAAACTGGCTTGATGCCAAACTTTCCGACGGGGAATAGTAACGTAAGCGGCAGGTTTAAATTGCAAATGCGAAAATCCACTGTTTCGGGCAGTGGATTTTCGATTTGCGCGGCGCAATCGTTTTCAATAATTGTGTTGTAAACAAATGCTTGGCGAGTAAATTTTGCTGCTATACGCTTTGTCAGGACAAGTTTTTGCGCTGATTTACTATTTTTTGAACGTAAGCGTAAGTGTTATTTCTGTTTTCGAAGTTGGAAATAAACGCATCTAGATCGCTTAAATACATCATATAATCGAACGGGTCTATTTCCTCTTTGTCGTAGAATTCGAGAAATTCTACTAAATTGAGATAATATTCCATTTCGAAATTGCTGTATATTTGCGAATCAATGGAATTGTTGTCGAAGTTTCTAAGTAGGTTTTTGCGTTCCTTTAACGAGAGTTTGAGCCATTTTTCCGATTCCTCTTTCCGTACGTGCAGACTTGCGTTAAACAAATGACGGTAAATATACGCGCGGAACATCGCTATAAAACCTATTGAGTCGTTATTTTCTTTGCTAGGAGTTTTTTCTTCCAAAGAAACGATAAAACTTATGCACATTTCGCCGTATCGCATTACGCGTTCTAAAAGCTGTTTGCGCATTTCCGATTGGATTTTGGGGTTAAGCGCGTATAACGTGCATACGTTAGCGAGGTTTTCCGATACGATGACGCGCGCCCATTCGTCAAACGTTCCCGAATCGTCATCGCGTATATCTTCAACCATATCTTTGCATACAGTAAAGTATTTTCTGAAAGCGGTATCGTCGAGATAAACTAAATCGTTTTCGGCAATAAGACTGACTTGTATTTCCAAAAACGCGATACTTAAATTTACCGCCTGATTCAATTCGGAGGAAAATTCCGTATTATGCAAACGTTTAAACTCTTTCAGTTCGCTCAATGCCTTTTCCTGATCCTGAAACATTACGGCCGCTTGCATATAGAACATTACGTATTGAGCCAATTCGTAATCGGAACATTTCGAACCTATGTCGGAGTAATGTACCTGCAACATTTCATGTATCATATAGCGGTTGTTTACAAGAAACATTTTGTTGGTGTCTACCGACAGTTTTTGTCTGCCAAGAAAATACTGCACGATATTTATTGCGTATTCGTCGGAGTCGCTTGCATCCAATTCTTCGACGAAAGCGTTGTCGAAATCGCTTGGCAGTACAATGGCGTCGCCTTTGCGCTTGACGCAATGCACTTTCTTTAAACCGTAATTTGATGAAACGTATCCCAGTTCGAAAAACAGATTGTTGCTTATTCCGCTGTCCGCTTTATTTTGGAAAAATACGATCGCCTGATTGCAGCTTTTCATTTGACGCAGTACGGTATCGCCTATCGACAGCATCTGCGAGTCGTTGGAGTGATTTCCGCCAACGTAGCAAACGTAGTTATGGTCTCCTTCCAGTATTGCTTTGACTTTTAAGGCAATTTCATTGTCTCCCGACCAAATAAGGAAAATCTTGTCTTTCATATTTTCGTCTCCTGATTTTGTGATAAAAAAATTATAACAATTTCCCTGTTGTTTGTTAATGATTGTTTTACATTTACGCATTGCGTCAAAGCGTATGCGAATTTGTGAATGCTTTTTAATAAAAATGGGCGAAAAATCAAGGTGGACGTTTATGACATAATTTTTCCGCTTTTCGTTGCAATGGCTGCGCGTAACTGTGTATACCGTAAATATCGTTGACTTTTTGCCCTGTTTAATTTAGAATGTTAAGCAAGCAAGGGGCGGAGGCAACTTTCCCCCTTGCCGCTTCTAAACCGTCCGCGCCTCAACGTTTGGGCGGTTTTGCTTTGCCGTTTTGTCATACTATGCGAAATTCATTCGGCGTTTTATATATTTTAAAACTTCGGTCGTAGATAACGGAATATCAGACTATCGTATGGCTTAGCTTGCGTTTTTACGGGCAATATGGTATAATTCCATACAGTAGATTTCAAACAAAACGCTGTAATACGCGCAAGTATTTCCGCCCGATGCGGATTTATTTGTTTTTATGTTTTACGCGTACGATTAAAATACCGAGAGGAAACGACGATGAAAATAATCGTGGTGGATAATTATGACGAGATGAGCGCTGCGGCGGCAGATATTATATACGACGTGGTGCAGTCGAATCCTGAGGCAACGCTGGGGCTTGCTACGGGTTCTACGCCGATAGGCTGTTACGAGCTTTTGGCGGATTTCTGCGCAAGAAAGAAGCTGTCTTTTAAAAAAGTAAAAGCAGTCAATCTCGACGAATACGTAGGGTTGCGCGCGGAAGACAAACAAAGTTACGCCTACTTTATGCGGCAGAATCTTTTTGATAAGGTGGATATCGACAGACGCAATACCTATATCCCCGACGGAATGGCGGACGATTTGGAAAACGAATGTAAGCGGTACTCAGATATACTTAACGGTATATCGCGCGATTTGCAAGTGCTGGGGTTGGGAAGCAACGGACACATAGGTTTTAACGAACCGAACACTCCCTTTGACAGCACTACGCACATAGTCGAGCTTGCCGCAAGTACGATTGCCGACAACGCGCGTTTATTCGACGACGAAGGGCAAGTGCCGCGTAAAGCTATAACTATGGGAATATCTGAGATAATGAAAGCAAAACGCGTCGTTATGCTTGTAAGCGGCGGCAACAAAGCGGAAGCGTTGCGAAATATGGCGCAGGGGAAAATTTCTTCGGCTTGCCCCGCGAGTATTCTTCAACGTCATCCCGATTGTACCGTAATAGCGGACAAGCAGGCGGCAAGGTTGCTGCAAAAATAAATTCCGTAACAATGTTACGGTCTTTTCGTATATTCGACGCTTATTTACCGTTACGACGCGGATTCCGTCGATTCTTTCTCTTTAAATTCCGCGTTTTAAAGTTATGCGACCGCGCGCCGCCGCGATGATATCCGCCGCAGCCTTTCCGTTATTTTGCAGATACCGTAGCTTCTTACGTTCGGATACGGGTAATAAAATGAATAAATATTCATTTGCTATGTATAATTATACAATTATTGTATAATTATACATTTTTTTATGAATAAGCGAATAAAACAGCCGTTTATATTCGATTTTTATGAATAAATATTAAAATATATGCTTGCTACTTCGGCGTAAACGTGGTATAATTTTAAACATAAGCAGTTAATAATTATACGGAGCCCGAAGCGTATCGGGCAACGGTACAAACTTATGACAAACAGAGTTTTGGAGGAAAACAATGAGCCAGAAATCTTACGAAGCAAAAGACATACAGGTCTTGGAAGGTTTGGACGCGGTGCGTATGCGTCCCGGTATGTATATAGGAACTACCGGAACGAAGGGTTTACATCACATTTTGTGGGAAATAGTGGACAACGCGGTTGACGAGGCGACCAACGGGTTCGCCGACAAAATCGAAATCACGTTGCACGGCGACGACAGCGTAACCGTTTCCGACAACGGCAGAGGCATTCCCGTAGACGAGCATCCTCAGCTCAAAATTTCCGGCGTAGAGGTGGTTTTCACCCAACTGCACGCGGGAGGCAAATTCAACAACGACAATTACGCGTATTCTGGCGGACTTCACGGCGTAGGCGCAAGCGTAACTAACGCATTATCCAGTTGGTTGACCGTAAACGTCTGCAAGGAAGGAAGCGAGTACGTTCAGCACTTTCACAGTCCTTTAAACCCCGAAACGGGTAAGGTTTTAAGCGGCGTGCCTATGGATAAACTGACGCGGATAGGCGCCACCGACAGGCACGGTTCTACGATAACGTTTTTAGCGGATTCGCGCGTCTTTAAAAATATTCAAATGGACAAGGACGTAATATTAAAACGCGTAAAGGAACTTGCGTTTCTTAACAAGGGTATAACTTTCGTTCTAACGGACGAACGCGCCTTCGACGACGACGGCAATACGTTTTCCGAAACGTTTTGCTACGACGGCGGTTTAAGAGACTTCGTAGTTTATCTCAACGAAAATAAAGCTCCTCTGCATCTGTCTCCGTTGTACTGGTCGGGCAAGAACGACGTGTTGGAGTTGGAATTTGCATTTCAGTATACGTCCAACTACACGGAAAACTTTATTTCTTACGTAAACAATATTCCTACGGGCGAAGGCGGCATGCACGAAACGGGTTTGAAAACGGCAATGACGAAAGTTATGAACGACTATGCCCGCAGTAAAAACTTTTTAAAAGCTAAGGACGACAATCTGATAGGCGAGGACTTCCGCGAAGGCATAACGCTCGTTATGTCGGTAAAAATGGCGAACGTGCAATTCGAAGGTCAGACGAAGACGAAGTTGGGCAACGTAGAGGCGCGTTTGGCGTGCGAAGCGTTAGGCACGGAAGCGTTGACCTCGCTTTTGCAGCAAGACGCGGCGACGGCGGAAATAATTATCAAAAAGTCCATCGCTTCGGCAAAAGTAAGAGAAGCCGCGCGCAAAGCGAAAGAAGTTACGCGTCAAAAGAACAGCATTTTCAATTCGACTTTGATCGGTAAGCTTGCAAGCTGCACGGGACGCGACCCAAGCAAAAACGAACTGTTTATCGTCGAGGGCGATTCGGCGGGCGGTTCCGCAAAGCAGGCGCGCAACCGTCGTTTCCAGGCGATTTTGCCTTTAAGAGGAAAACCTCTTAACGCCGAGCGCAAGCGTATCGATCAGGTTTTGGCGAACGAAGAAATACGTTCTCTTATTTCCGCTTTGGACACGGGCATAGGAGAAGAAGATTTCAACATAGACGATCTCAAATACGACAAGATTATCATTCTTTCCGATGCCGACCAGGACGGCGCGCACATAAGAGCGATTTTGCTTACTTTCTTTTTCCGTTATATGCGCGAACTTATTACGGACGGGCACGTTTATATAGGTATGCCGCCTCTTTACAAAGTTTCCAAAAAAGACAAAGTAAAGTATGCCTACGACGACTACGAATTGCAGGAACTCGTTTCCGAATTCGGCAGAGGTTACGATTTGCAGCGTTACAAGGGACTGGGCGAGATGAACGCCGAGCAGTTGTGGGAGACTACGATGAATCCCGAAACGCGTACTCTTATGCGCGTTACAATCGAAAACATTTCCGAAGCGGAACGTATGGTAACTACTCTTATGGGCGACCAAATAGACGCGCGTAAACAGTATATTACCGATAACGCCGATTTCAACAAGGACAAGGACGCGGTATTCGAGGAATTGATTTGACGCTTCGGCGGCGGTTGTTCTGAGCGACTGCCGCAATCGAACTAAATACTCATAAAAGGGAAATTACGAATGAAACAACTAGACATATTTGATTTGGAACACAACGAATTGGAAAAAATGGAAGACGGCAGTAACCTTCTTACAAAACCTATGGAAGTAGTTATGCACGAATCTATGATGCCTTACGCGGAACACGTTATTTTGGACAGAGCGTTGCCGCGCGTCGAAGACGGACTCAAACCCGTTCAGCGTCGTATACTGTATTCTATGTACGAGCAGGGCAACACTCCCGACAAACCGACGCGCAAGTCGGCGCGTATCGTCGGCGACTGTATGGGTAGATATCACCCGCACGGCGACAGCTCCATTTACGACGCGATGGTGCGTATGGCGCAGCCGTTTTCCATGAACGTGCCTTTAATAATAGGACAGGGAAATTTCGGAAATATCGACGGCGACTCTGCTGCGGCAATGCGTTATACCGAAGCTAAGCTGTCACCCGTTGCGATAGAACTGCTTCGCGATATCGAAAAAGATACGGTGCGTTGGTCTCGAAACTTCGACGACACGACTAAAGAACCCGATATGCTTCCCGGACGTTTCCCTAACTTGCTTGTTAACGGGGCGACGGGTATCGCGGTAGGATTGGCTACCAATATTCCGCCTCATAATTTCGGCGAAGTTATCGACGGCACGATTGCGTATATCGAAAATAAAAATATCAGTTTGTCCGCGATGATGAAGATAATAAAGGGACCGGATTTTCCTACGGGCGGACATATAATACCCGGCGAAGGACTGTTGCAGGCGTACGAATCGGGCAAAGGCAAAATTACGCTTCGCGCAAAAATGCACATAGAAGTAGCCAACGGCGACAAACGCAATATCGTAATTACCGAGATTCCCTACGGAGTCAACAAAGCGGATTTGCTTATTAAAATCGCCAATTTGAAAGACGAAAAGAAGGAAGTTTTTCAAGGCATATCGGAAATCGTAGACGAAAGCGACAAAGAAGGTATGCGCGCGGTAATTAAACTGCGTAAAGATTGCGACGTAGACAAGATGATTAAAAATCTGCTTAAATATTCGCAATTGCAAATGTCGTACGGTATCAATATGGTTGCGATTGCCGACGGCAAACCGCAGCTTATGGGATTGCTCGACATTATAGCTTATTACGTAGCTTACCAAAGGGAAGTAATTCTGCGGCGCAGTAAATTCGAGTTGGAGGAAGCAAAAGAACGCGCCCACATTGTTCGCGGTTTGGTAATTGCGGTACAGAACATAGACGAAGTCATCAAAATCATCAAAAACGCGTCGTCTTCTTCCGACGCTAAAAACAAGCTGCGTTTGGCGTTTGATTTGTCCGACAGGCAGGCGCAGGCAATTCTCGATTTGCGTTTAGCTCGCATTACCAAGCTGGAAGTTACAAAACTAACAAACGAATTGCAGGAACTTGAAAGAACGATAGAGCGTTTAAACGTTATCATCAACAGCAAGCGCGAGCAGATGAATCTTATAAAAACGGAGCTTGCGGCATTGAAACGCGCGTACAAAGCGCCTCGTCGTTCGGAAATAAACAAGACGTTAGAGGACGCCGCAATTCCCAGCGAAACGGACGAAAAGCCGATAGAAACGGTCGTAGTGGGTATCGCCGCAGATTATACCGTCAAACGTATTCCTCTTAAGAACTTCAATATGTCTAATAAGGATGCCGTAGGAGCTTCGACTTCGGAGATTTTAACTTGCGCTTTGGAAGCCAAGACGGACGGTAAGGTTATGTTTTTCAGCAATCTGGGCAACTGTTTCCGCGCAACCGTAGGAGATCTGCCTGAGGTAAGGTACCGCGACAACGGTTCTACGCTTTCGCAGCTGTTTTCCGAAGCGCAAAAAGGCGAAATTCCCGTCGGCGCGTTTGTGTGCGGTAAGGATGACGAAGCTCACGGCGAATTGCTTATTTATACGCGGCAAGGTCTTATCAAGCGTTCCGAGTGGAGCGAGTATCAGTTGCTCAAACCTGTATTTCAGGGTTACAAGGGCAAAGAAGGCGACGAAGTGTTCAAGGTGGAGGTCGTCCGCGACAATACCGAAATTTTCTACGTTACCAATAGGGGCGGATGTACGCGTTTCGATATAGGCGAAATTCCTCTTCAAGGCAGAGTTGCGGGCGGCGTACGCTGTATCAATCTTGCCGACGACGAATACGTAGTGTTTGCCGGACAGGTTGACAAGGACAAAGGCGACGTTCTTATGGTAACGAACAAGGGATTTTTAAAACGTCTGCCTGTGACGGAAATCACACGACACGCGCGCAACTGCAAGGGCGCAAAGGGTACCGAGTTCGGCGTAAACGGAAGCTCGATCGTATATGCCAATTACGTAAACGACAGGCATTACAAAGTCGCATTGTTCGACAAAGTAAACGTATACGTCGTAGATACGCAGGAAGTTTCGGTGGAAAACAAGAATAATAAAGGTAAATTGCCTAAGGGAAAACGCGGCGGCATAGCGGTGGAGAAAGTAATTTATTTCAAGACCTCAGCCGAGCGATAATCCTAAAAATTCGAATATAAATATTTTGCGAAATTTTTTGTTATAAAATTCGGCAATACGACAAACCCTGCCCGTTTCTAATCGGACAGGGTTTTCGTATCCAGTAACGTAAATAAGAGAAAGCGGCGCGTAGATTACCGTATGGCTAGCAAATCATTTTGCGATTCGCGCTTTTAAAGCGTTTATTTTTATATGTTGCGAACGGAACTTTTCCTCGTATTCCGTTACTACGTTGTTTTCGGCATCGTACGGAAGATCGTACGATATATCGGATACTTCGAAACCGTTCTGTCTAAAACTGTCGATAGACCATTCAAAGAATTCCTTATTATCCGTTTTCTGAGTGATTACGCCGTTTTCGGCAAGCAGATACTTGTACAATTCCAAAAAATTTTTACTCGTAAGCCGTCTGTTAGCGTACGTTTTTTTAGGGAACGGACAGGAAAAATTTAGCGCGATATGCTCTGCGCAGCCCTGCGGCAAAAAGTAGCGTAGATTTTCCGCCCTGCAATTTAAAAATTTGACGTTGTCATATCGGAGTTTAAGAGCGTTTTCGCAGGCAACAACGATGACGTTGCTCAGTTTTTCCACCGCGACGTAATTTTTATCGGGATTGCGTTCGGCGCTGTTTAATGCCCACGCGCCTTTTCCGCAGCCGAGTTCCAGCGTAACGTATTCCGTTTTATTTTTGAAAACCTGCGCAAAGTTTATGACGTTTCGATATTTTTCTTCTTCGGACAGTCGGAAAAAACCGTCTCCCTCTCTTGCGATAAGATATTCTTTGCAGACGTCGAGACGCTCGTCCAGATGTTTTTTTAGTCTCATTCGCATACGGTCACCTGCTTTATCGGCGATACCGTTTCAAGGTCTGCAAGCCATGCGTCGCAGCACGCGTCGCCGGGCATTCGCAGTCCCAGTTTGGATATATCCACCGACCCCAGTTTTACGCTGTCGGGCGCGCAGGAACGTTTAAACTGCTGCGTAAAGAACCTACGTATAAAAGTTTTAAGCCATTTGTACACGGTCTCGTCGTCGTAACGTCCTGCAAAGGACAGTTGCGCCATACGGTATGTTTTGGAAGGAGTAAACCCTTTGCGTATCAGCATAAACAGGAAGTAGTCGTGCAGTTCGTACGGACCTACGATATCTTCCGTAACTTGCGTTATGTCGTTTTCTTTCGAAGGAGGAAGCAATTCGGGACTTACGGGAGTGTCTATTATATCGCGCAGCACGCGTTTAAGTTCCCCCTTAGCATTGTCCGCAACGTAATGCAATATCGCTTTTACCAACGTTTTGGGTACGCTTGCGTTGGCTGCGTACATAGACATATGATCTCCGTTATACGTTGCCCATCCCAATGCAAGTTCCGACATGTCTCCCGTGCCGACAACAAGTCCGTTGCAGTCGTTTGCGACGTCCATAAGCACTTGCGTGCGCTCGCGCGCCTGCGCATTTTCGTAAGTTACGTCCGTTTTATTTAACGGGTGATTTATGTCTTTTAAATGCTGCGCGACGGCAGGAGAGATATCTATTTTTCTGACGGTTGCTCCCATCGCCGTTGCAAGAGCGATAGAGTTGTCGAGCGTCCTTTCGCTTGTGCCGAAGCAGGGCATCGTAATTGCCGTAATGTCTTTCGGCGAACGGTTAAGCAGGCGTAAAGCTCTTTCGCAGATAATCAGCGCCAGCGAGCTGTCCGAACCGCCCGACACGCCTAATACCAGATTGTCCGCTTTTACGTGTTCTACGCGTTTTTTGAGACCGTGCGCAAGAATAGTCAGCGCCGTTTCGCACACGTTGTCGCGTTCGCGCTTGTCTTGCGGAACGAAAGGGGAAGCAGAGTAAATCCTTTCTCCGCCGTTTACGGGTAACTCGAAAAATACGGTTTGATAGTCATCGGGAACGGACGAACGGTCAAGTCGCGCGCGCTCGTTTGCAATGTACCCGAAATCGACGTACGCTTCGGCATACGCGTTACCGAAAGGTTTCGATTCGTCAAGCAATTCGCCGTTTTCGCAGATTATGTTGTGCGCCGAAAAAACCGTTTGCGACGTCGATTCGGACGGAGCGGACGAACAGTACGCGTATATAACGCCGCAGGTTGCGGATTGAATTTCTATCATCTTTCTGCGGTAGCTGCTTTTTCCGACGGTTTCGTTGCTTGCGGACAAATTGAAAATGGCATTTGCTCCCGCTTCGGAGTGCCGCACCGACGGCGAGTCGGAAACCCACACGTCCTCGCATATTTCCAACGCAAAACGTATTTCGGGGTGCAGGCTGTTTGCGAAAATGATTTTGCTTGCAAAAGGAGTAGCTTTGCCGAACAGATTTACCGTTCTGTCGTTGCCGTCGAAATTGTTAAATAGGCGTTTTTCGATAAACTCGTTATAGTTGGGCAAATTGACCTTAGGGACTACTCCCAGTATCTCGCTGCGGTAAACTACCGCCGCAGTATTGTATAACTTGCCGGCATCGTCCGTTAACGGCAAACCGACGATGCACACGGTGTCGGTATCGGAAAGTTCGACGCGCAGTTTGTTTAAATTGTTCAGAGCGGAGTCGCGCAGCGTTTTTTGAAAGAACAAATCGCCGCAAGTATATCCTGTAATGCACAGCTCGGGAAACAAAGCTATTTTAACGCCGTCGCGGTTGGCGCGTTTTGTTGCCTCGATTATTTTTTCCGTATTGTAATCGCAGTCTCCCACTCTTACGTTTGGCGATATGCAAGCTACTTTTACCAGTCCCAAATAATTGCCGCCCTTATTAGTAATATTATCGGGCGCGCCGCCCTGCAAGTATTCTACGCTTACGTTTAAAGCCGTTGCAAGCTTTGCAAGCTTTTCGGGATTGATTTTTTGCAATTCGCCGCTCATAATTTTATTCACGGTCCCCAAAGTCAGTCCGCTTTCTTCCGCCAACCGTTTAAGTGTGTAACCTTTTGCCTTTTTTGCCGCGTTCAATCTTTTTACCGTTTCCGACATATTGCCTCGCTTATAACATTGATTTGTATTAGATTATAATCAATTTTACCGATTTTTTCAATCGATTTACTTGATTTTTATAAAAATTATAGAAAATATTTTGTTTAATCGGAAATTTTTATAAAAACCGTAAAAATATTCTCGCTTATTATCTTTGCGCGTTCAATAATAAATAGTAATCGAAAAATCTATAACAATCAACAATCCTTGAATGTTTCGGTGACGAACCGCCTCTTTTATCAACTTGTTTTTCCGCGTTTCCGATAAAAAGTTTACAAATACGTTTGCGTTATAAAAAGACGTCGATCGGAAAGATCGACGTCTTGTGGCTCCCCCAGTTGGACTCGAACCAACGACCCTGCGGTTAACAGCCGCATGCTCTACCGACTGAGCTATAGAGGAATATTTGCGCAACGTTTTCGTGATTGCTTAAACATATTAACACCAACATAAATAAATGTCAATTATTTTTTTGTACTTTTTTTAAATTGAAATGTTAAGGTATAGTTGTATTTTGACAGACGACTCGATTCGAGGGCGCTCTCTTTGATTTCGGAATTGCAGAAAAATAAAAATTCGATTCCCGACTATTTCTCGCCGTTGGGAAAATAGCGGCGGCGTTACGGAAATGAAAGCGAATAAAACGGAACGAATTGCCGAAAAGACTACGTCGAATTTTACGGAAACACAACGGATGTTTTGACCGCGAGTTTACCGCAACGTTTTCAAACGGGTTGGAGCAATGCGGAATAACTTACGCGGCGCGTATTAAATTCGTTATTTGACAGGCAAAGCATATTTAATATATAATGTACCCGAGCAACGTTTGCCGCAATATGACGTGTCGAACAACAGCGGCCGACGGTTGTTAATTTTTATAAACGTCGTTAACTGTCGGTAGCGTATTATGCAGTTCTGAATAAAGAACTTACGCCGCATCGAAAATCCGTCGAATGTAAGTCGTCGGATTTGCCCGAAATTACTTGTTAGGCGTCGCAACTCAGTTAAAAACAACGCGGATATGATTTATCGCAAACTATTCGCATATTAGCATTGCGCAAAGGAGATTTTATGGAAATTTTGGATTTATACGACGTAAACCGAGTAAAGCGAGGCGACACGATGACGCGCGGAGGCAGGCAGCCTAAGGGGTCGTATCGGTTGGTTGTACACGTTTGCATATTTTCAACCGACGGGAAAATGCTCTGTCAAAAACGCGTAAGCAGTAAAAAAGTTTTTCCCGATTTGTGGGATATTTCTTGCGGCGGATGCGTCAGTTCGGGCGAAACCTCGCAAGAGGCCGCCGTTCGCGAAACTTACGAAGAGCTGGGTCTGATTTTGTCCGACGACGTCGTTCCGTCGTTAACGGTATATTTCAATTACGGTTTTGACGACGTATATTGCGTTACAAAGGACGTCGACGTTTCCGATATAAAGTTCAGCAAAGAAGAAGTAGCCGACGTACGGTGGCTTACGAAAGAACAGATTCACGAAATGTCGAAGCAAGGCATTTTCGTTCCGTATTCGCGCGAATACATAGATTACCTGTTTTATTGCAGGGATCATCGCGGACTTACCGATAAAGAAACTCCTCTTAAAGGAGACGTTGAAGATGACGAATGATTTTGCAAAACGCATAGAGCGGGCAAAGCGCGACGGCAAGTTTATTCAGACGGAGCGTCTGTACCTTTTGCCGCTTTGCGTATCGGATGCGCCTCAAGCGTTTAAATGGTGCGGCGATAGCGAAGTAAACGAATTTTTGAGATATTCGGTCTATTCTGACGTAGACGACGTTGCAAAATGGATCGAGGACTCGGGTTATAAGTGTTTCGGGTTTTTCCTGCGTAAAGACGGACAGTTGATAGGCAGCGGCAGCGTAGAAGAACTGAACTCGGGAACGGGCGTTTACGAGATGGGTTACAATCTTGCAAAAGCGTACTGGAACAAGGGGTACTGCACGGAAGCAAGCAAGGCAATGTTGGCGTACGCGGTATCGCAAGGAATAAGCGAGTTTTCCTGTCAGCACGCGATATCCAACGTCCGTTCGGGCAGAGTAATACAAAAATGCGGTTTTGTCAATCCTGAGGAAAGTTCGTATACTAAGTTCGACGGAACGAAAACGTTCAAATCTTACGTTTATAGGTTGCATATCGACAGCGTCGAAATGAGCGTTGACGGCGAATGGTTCGACAAAATCGTAAACGGCGGCAAAACTGTGGAATTGCGTTTAAACGACGGTAAACGCCGAGCGCTTAAAATAGGCGACTACATTATTCTCGATAATCTCGATACGGCTTCCGATTTAGTCAAATGCGTCGCGCGCGTAACTGCTTTGCATATTTTCGATAGTTTCGACGACTTATACAAAAATTTCGACATGTCGAAATGCGGATATCGTAAGGACGATTTGCCTAATCCAGACGATATGCTGCGTTACTATTCGGCGGAGCGCCAGGCGGAAAACGGTGTAGTCGGTATCGAATTCGAATTGATTTGCGCCATGTAGTTTTCACGGCAATTTCGACGCTTCCGTACTGTTTGCAAATCGGTATGCCCTCTTGCAATTTGCGTTTGTTTACCTAAAACGTTGACAAATCGCTCAGCGTTAGTTATTATGGAAACGAAGCCGTTATGTTGTTGAAAATTTTGTAAAATCGGTCGGAAGAAACACAACAGACTGTATTCCGCGAGTTTATTACGCAGTATAATACGGTAAAATATATAATAATTGCGCCCTGCCTTGCTCGACAAGTTTTACATTTGCGTCAACTACGTTTCGTAAAAGGGAATTGCGTCCGAATTTTGAGTCAGATTTGCTATGACTTCCGTATGAAGTCTAGGAGTTATCTCGCCGCAATAGACGGATTAAATTCGGCAGATTACCCACCTGTTTATTTCAGGTTGAACGACAGTAAAACAACGGCTATGGCGGGGTATTTTCGTACTAATGAAGAAAATTACTTATTTGTTATGTTTAATTTTCATATGCGCGTGTTTGAGTTGCTGCACTCCGCCTTTGGGCGAACGCGAAATAGAACCGAACGAAAGTAAAACGTTTACCGTATACGTAAGCGGAGCGGTGGAACATGACGGTTACTTTACGGCGGAAAGCGGTTCGAGCCTCTATGCGATACTTTCGCAGGCGGGAATATTGGAAGAATCCGTTTTGCCGTCCGATTCGCCTTCTGTAATAAACGGCGACGTCGAAATTATTATCGTGGATTTTTATGCAGACGGAGCCAGGCATTCGTCCGTCAACGTAAACGGCGAGGACGTAATTTTGCGGTTGCCGAACGAATACGTGTCTCGGCAAGTAATAGATAAATTAGCTTGTTATATCGAACGGAACGGCGCAATATCCAACCGCGACGAACTCGAAGAAGCGCTCGGCGACGACTACGGCGATAATTATTATAAATTTTTTATAGACGAGACAGACTATGCGTAGAATAGTAAATTTCCGCGCGCCTCTGTTTATCGTAATCGGTCTTATATTCGGTATTTATTCTTTTTACGAATTTCTCTATAATGAAATAGTATTCGGCATAGTTGCTTTTGCGGTATTCCTCGCATTATGCATAGTATTGCTTTGCCTTAAACGCAAAACGTGGAAAAGCGTTTTCGTAATCCTGCTGTCTATGGCGATAGGACTGGGAGTATCGGCGCTATCTTATAAACAGACGGGAAGAAACGAAGCTTTCGGAGAAGAAAAGACGGTAACGGGCAGGGTTACGGATATAGCGCGCAACGGCGAGGAGGACAACGCCGTCGTATATCTGGAAGCCTGTACAGACTCGGACGGCAAAAAATACGACGGTATAATTACCGCGTACCTTTTCGATTACGTCCCGACAACGGGCGACGTCGTAACCGTAAGAGGCAAGATATATTCCGTGTATCCCGTCAACAACAAAAGCGACGTCTATTATTTGCGGCTCAACGTCCGTTACAGAATAATCGACGCGGACTTTTTGTCGTACGAATCGGGAGGACTTAAGCTCGACGAGACCGTTCGTAAATACGTTTACGACGTCGCTACCGATTACGCTTTGGATAACGGCGCGGTGATTTACGCGCTGTTTACGGGCGACCGCAACGCGATAGACAGCGATACGGTGACTGCATTTAAGTCGAGCGGCATATTGCATTTGCTCGCCGTAAGCGGATTGCACGTAGGATTCATCGTCGCTATACTGACTTTCTTTTTAAAAAGATTAAGTTTGCATCCGCTAATCGAAGGCGCGATAGTATTGTTGCCGCTGTTGATATTCGCTTACGTATGCGGTTTCTCTCCTTCCGTCGTTCGCGCGGTGCTTATGACGGCCTGCGTTTACGTTTCCCGCGCGATTTACGGCAGATACGACGTTTTATCCTCTTTGTCGTGCGCGGCTTTGTTGATTTTACTGTTCTCTCCGTTCTATCTGTTCGACGTAGGTTTTCAGCTTTCCTTTTTGTCTGTTTTCGGGATTGCGACAGTGTATTCCGCAGTCGGCAGACTGCTCAACAAGCGTAAAATTCACAAAGCGTTTAGGTATATAATCAACTCGCTGTCTGTGTCGGCTTCATGCGCTTTGGCAACGTTCTTTGTTACCGCCGTAAATTTCGGCGAAGTCCCCGTGTTGGGAATACTGCTTAACGTTATCGCCGTGCCTTTGGTATCGGTAGCTTTTGCGCTGGGTTTCGTCAGTTTGCTCCCGTCCGTCTTTCATTACGTCGCGTTTGTCGCGGACAAAATAATCGGAATTGTCGTCGCGTGCGCCGAAGGCATTGCTTCGCTGTCGTTTGCCACCGTTACGGTTGCGGCGTTTTCCGTTTCGACGTTGGTCGTAGCAGCGTGGCTGTTCGTAATCGGCGGTTACGTAAACCTCAATAAAATAGGAAAAATAGCCGTCCATTCGTCTCTTGCGGTAATTCTTGCTTTATGCGTAGGGTTGGCGTTCGTTCCGTCAAGCTGCGCTAATCAGGCTTACGTAAGATTCGGTTACGACGATATTATGTGCGTAGTCACTTCCGAATCGGGCGAGGCGCTTATATCGGGTAATTTTTCCGATAAAGGAGCTTTTGCGTACGCTTCGGATTTTTTGAAAACCCGCAGAATCTCTGCATGCTCGCTGTATATAACGGAATACTGCTCGGCGTCGTCTGACTTAATAGAAGATGCGTTGAATGAGTTTCCCGTCGCCGTCGCGTATAGGTTGGATTTTTCGGGCAATGACGAATTGGACGCATTGTTTTCCGAGTACGGCGTAGAAATTTATCAACAGGCGAAGAATACCGTTACGGGCGAAAGAATTACCGTTCGATCCGTTTACGACGGAACGCTCAGAGGAGTGGCGTTGACTGCGGATAAATTGTCGGTGTCCGTAGTTTACGGCGAAGATTACGCCGTTTCGCAATACCTGTCGCTGTATAGTGCCTCCGACGTTTACGTAATGAAAGAAGGAAACGAGGCGTATTCGCGTCAGGGTTATACTACGTTGAGTATGTATCAGTCCGCATTGCCGTACAATTACGGCGCAAATAAGTACGGAAACTTTACAATTACGCAAAAAGGTGATAAAATAAGAGCGACTTTCAGATAGAGGTAGTGTTTTGATTAGATTTCTCGATTTAAGAGAAAAACTTAAAAGCAGCGAGTACGCATGTTTGTGCGTATACGGAAACGACGCGTGGCTCAAACGCAAGGCAGTCGCAAACGTATGCGCCGCGCTAAACGTTCCCGACGACGGATTCAACGTGGATTATCTGCAATCGCCCGCGTTGGAAGCGGTGACGCTGGCTTGCATGACGCCGTCTCTTTTCTGCGACAGAAAAATCGTCGTATGCGAAGATTTTGTCTTTCCGGACGGCAACAAAGCGCAAGGCGTCAAAAAGCAGTTGGGCGATTTGATAGCGCGGCGCGACGGCGGTTTTTGCCTGATATTCGTTGCCGATACCGACAAAAATTTCGACGTCGAAGGCATAGAAAAGGTCAATTGCAATCATCTGGACAAGGACAGTATTTCCAAGTGGATTGTTTCCTATTGCAAACGCCAAAACGTCGAAGCGGACAGACTTACCGCCGATAAGCTTGCGTTATACTGTTTAAACGATATGGCGCGTGTGAGCCTGGAAACGCAGAAACTTATCGATTACGGCGAATTCAGCGCCGACGCAGTGGACAAGCTGGTGCATAAAGACGCAGAATACGCAGTGTACGATTTGTCGCAGTTAATTGCAGACAGAAAAGCCTCCAAAGCGACGGAGCTTTATCGCGGTCTCGTTTCTCGCGGAGAAGAACCGCGCGCGCTGTTTGCGTTGCTGTACAATTACTATCGCCGAGTATACTATGTAAAGACGTCGTCGTTTTCCGCCGACAAGCTTGCGGCGTATTTGGGAGTGAAAATCGGCGCGATAGGTTTTGCCAAAGAAACGGCGAATAAATACAAACCCATGCAGCTCAAAAGAGCGTTGAACTGTTTCGAGCGCGCAGACAGTCGTCTCAAAGCGTTTGTCGACGACAACGAAGTTATGAATATGCTTATTATGCAGCTTATCGCATTGTAACGGAGGTACGGTTGTGTTCGGTAAATTAAGAGCAAATTACAGATTATCCAATATTCTGGTACGTATACTTTTTGTTTTGACGTTTGCCTTCTGCACGTGGCAAGATTATTTAGGAGTGGTCAATTCGCTTTATTTGAGCGAGATGACGGCATATCTTAACGGTACGGGCAAACTGTTTATAGCGCTTGCGTCCGCCCTTCTTTTGGGAACGGCGCTTATGTTTTTGCTGCCCGTACTTACGAACGCTTTTTTGAATATCGCGCGCATACAAAGCGTTCCTCGCGCGGAATACTGTCTGCTTACGCATTTGTATTTCGCAATAGGTTTCTTTATTTGCGGACTGCTTAATCTTATCAATCTTATTACGCCCGTATTTATGGTGTGGGGAAGAATAATATTTCCGTTCGTAGTTTCTGTCGGTTGCGGCATATCGTTTTATCGGGTGACAGCAAAACTGTACTTTAACGACGTGACCGTTCTCAATTATTTCAAACACTTACTAATAGCGTTTGCAATCGTGCTTGTCGTAGTGGGAGTCGCGTTATGAAAAAGTTCGGTTTGACAGTTACGGTAATCTTAATTGCGGCGATATGTTTGTTGAGTTTGCCCGCCTTTGCGGAAAATAACGCGAATTCTTACGTTGACGGAGAAATTTACGGATTCGTCAAGGATTTCTGCGAAAAATTTCCGAACCGTCAGGCGGGTTTGAGGGGAGAGCCCTCGTCCGACAGCGTACAGGAGTATTTGAAAGAGCGTCTAAGTCAATACTGCGACAGCGTTGATTTAGAGCAATTTAAAATCACCGAGTACACCTTCGGATACAATATCGTAGGCGGAATCAAAAAGTCGGGAGCAGATAAGCAAATCATCATCGGCGCTCATTACGACAGCGTAGGACAGGGCGCTAACGACAACGCCTGCGGAGTAGCTGCGTTGCTGAGCATAGCGAAGAATCTGTCGAACGGTAAAGATAAGCTTCCGTGCGACGTCGTGTTCGTTTTGTTCGACGCGGAAGAAAACGGTATGACGGGTTCGTACAATTACGTCTACGGAATGTCCGACGCAGATAAAGAAAATACGTTGGTAATGTTTAATCTCGACAGTATTGCCAACGGAGACAGTCTGTACCTGTGGTGCGAGAACAAACATACCGATCTTGCCGATTTGATCGTTTCCAAAAGCGACAAGCTTTCCGAAAAACCGTACGCTAACGGCACTTACGATTACGATCTTTACGGATACGGTTACTACGAACGTATTCAAGCGTCCGATCATACGCCGTTCAGATTGGCAGGTATTCCTACCGCGTTGATTTTCTCGGGCGCGTACAACGCGGCGGTTTGGGACTATGCCGAAAGCGCCGACCCGAGTAAAAACGTGATGAATACGGCAAACGACACTTTCGCCAACCTCGACGCCAAAAACGGCGCCGAGTTCGTTGCCAAAACGGAAGCGGCGGTTACCGCCGTTACCGACGCCGTGCTGTCGGCGGAGTTTTTGACGGTTGCGGCAAATCAACGCAGTCAGTTGGTTAATCTCGAGTTGTGGTACAATTTCCTGTGGCCGACGCTGATTGTTTTGGCGTTGTTTATAGCGCTTGTAATAGTAGTAATTCTGTATTACCGCAAATTACAGAAACGCGCCATTTTGGGAACGGCGGAGGTTAAAACGAACAAAGTGTTCTCCACTCCCGACGCGGAAGATATATTTACGTTTAAAGACTGATTTGACACTATGAAAAAAACTAAAACGCTAAAACCGTTAATATTTTGGTTGATATACGCAGGAGTAATAGCAGTTACTATCCTCATAGACCAGCTTACGAAGCATTTTATCGATATCGCTACGTTCGTCGAAGCGGGTAAACCCAGACGGGACATACCGCTTATAGGCGACTGGCTTCTGTTACACTGGACTACAAACGACGGCGCGACGGCGGGAATTTTCCGTAATTTGGAATGGCGCAATATCCTGTTTTTTATTATGACCGTTATAGGATTGCCCGTTTTCGGTTACTTACTGTGGCGCAGCCGTACTCGCAGCGTCTGGGGACAGGTGGCGTTTTCTTTTATGATAGGCGGCACGCTTGGCAACGCCATCGACAGACTGTTTTTGGCTGAAAACGGTTTCTTCACGGGCAGTGTGCGCGATTTCGTTCAAGTCACGTGGTTTTTCGGCATATTCAATATGGCGGACAGTTTTCTTGTAGTAGGGGTAATTCTGGCGTTGCTTGCGATTGTGTTTTTCGATCCCGACAGTCTTTTGAAAAGCGTGTTGGAGGAAAAACGCAAAAAAACGGCGGAAGCGCAGGAGAACGCAACCGAATCGGAAACCGTCTTAAACGGCGAAGACAATAAGAGCGTCGACGTATCGTCGGAAAGCGTAGACACTACGGAGCAGAACGATGCGGACGATTAGGTTGATTTGCGAAAACGACTGCCGAAGGTTGGACGTTTTTATATCCGACAACAGCGGACTTACAAGGTCTCACTCGCAAAAACTTATATCTTGCGGAAGCGTAACGGTAGAAGGGACCGTCGTATCGAAAGCGTCTTTTGCCGTCAAGCAGGACGCTACGGTAGTTATTACGCTGCCCGATGAAACGGAATTGAACATTCCGCCGCAGGATATTCCTATCGACATCGTATACCAGGATAAAGACCTTGCTGTTATAAATAAGCAGCAGGGCTTGACGGTGCATCCCGCAAACGGCGCGTATACCGACACCTTAGTCAACGCATTGTTGTTTCATATAAAGGATTTGTCGGGCATAAACGGAGTTCTGCGTCCCGGTATAGTCCACCGTCTCGACAAAGACACAAGCGGACTGCTTGTCGTCGCCAAAAACGACGTCGCGCACGTCGAATTGCAGCGTCAGATTCAGTCTAAGGAGTGCAGGCGTATATATCTTGCGTTGTTGGAGGGCGTTGTAAAGGAGGATAGCGGAATAATCGACAAACCCGTCGGACGGTCCCAAACGGACAGAAAGAAAATGGACGTGGTGCCGAACGGGCGAAACGCCGTGACGCATTTCGAGGTTATAGAACGTTTTTCAAATTATACGCTTTGCCGTTTCGAACTGAAAACGGGGCGTACGCATCAGATAAGAGTGCATGCAAAGTATATGTCTCATCCCGTCGTAGGCGACAAAACCTACGGATACAGGAACTGTCGTTTCAATTTGAACGGGCAGTTGCTGCACGCCGAAACTCTTGCCTTTACTCATCCTGCTACGGGCGAAGCTATGACATTTACCGCGCCTCTGCCCGATTATTTCGTCAAAGTTCTTAATATTCTTAAAAGTAAATCGTGAGGTACTATGAAACACCTTTTGTCGCTGATGGATTTAAATAAAAAGGACATAAACAATATTTTGGAAGTTGCTTCGCAAATGCGCAGAATCGTGCAGGCAAACTATAAAAAAGGGCCGCAGCTGATAGGCAGCGTCGTCGGCGGAGCGTGGGAAAGTCCGTGCGTATCAAGTACGGCGTTCAGTTTGGGAACAAGTTATTTGTCGGGTACCTGTTGCCCCGTATTCGGTTCCGAAGATTTACTCGAACAGTGCAGACTTTTCGACAATATGGGCGTCAACGCGGTAGTGGTCGCTTGCGAAAACGACAATCTCGCGCAGATTTTTGCTTCCAAAAGCCGCTGCGGAGTAATCAACGGCGGTTCGGGACAGTACGACCCTATAGGCGCGCTTGCGGATTTAATGGCGATTAACGGCAGGTTAGACGGTTTGCAAAACCTGTCCGTGCTTGCCGTAGGCAACAGAGATACGAATAAAATAAACGAGCTTTCCTACTGTTTACAGCAATTCGGTTCCACGCTTATTTGGTATCTTCCTCCCGACGATTTCGCCACTCAACGTAAAGGAATAGTAATCGACAAGGCGGATTCGGCGTTTTCGGGCGCGGACGTCGTAATAGATTTGGGATTGTCCGCTTTCGCGGATCCGGTCAAGTATTACGGCGCTTTCGGCGGCATTCCCGAGAGGCTTATGGATAAGGCGAGGATCGACTGTCCTCTTTTGGGATCGCGCAATATCGCGTACGGCAACGGTCTGCGCGAATATCCGAACAATATAGTCAATTCCCGAGACGTATGCTACGTATCGGTCGCTATGGCGGTATTGTATCTGATGCGCAGTAATTAAAAAATAATTTCTGTAAATAATTATCGTATAAAAATTGTTCGAAATGCGGAAAGGAAATTTCCGACGAAAAAGATATTTGCGCCGAATGCGAGGACGCGTTGCAAAGCAAACGTAAAATAAACGTCGCAGGCATTGCGGGGTTTTCCGTCGCCGCGCTGTGTTTGCTTAGCCATACGGTAGTCGAACACTACAAGCCTACGAAGCATATTCTGCGCGCTCTTGTCCCATTCCGTTGCTCTAACGTACAGACAGTAGCCTTCTCAACGCAATGATGCCGATAGCGTACAATCTACACCCCGTAGGTACACAGTAGTTTTTTCGGCAAAAACCGCCGAAGGCATAGATGCGAGGACGGATGTAATGCGTTGTTAGACGAGGAAAGACGTGCGAAACTGTACTGGACGTACTGTGAGTACGGCTTGACGAAGTATAACGCGCGCATTACGCCGTCAAAACCTTGCAGGTTCGAGTATTGTATGGCTACCGCATTACTGATAAGCGCGTTCGGCGGTTTAAACTCCGACGAAAACGGAAATCTCGGAGCGGTGTTGGCATTAGTAATTGTAATAGTGCCCGTAGGTATAGGCGCGTCTGTGATTTCGTTTATCGTTTCGGCTATAGGACTTACCGTCGGACTCGTAAAGAAATTGCGTTTAAACGTTTTTGCAATTGTCGGAATCGGTACCGTAGTTATATTAGTTGCGGTATTCGTCTCCGTTTACGCGCTTGGCGCAAGCGCGTCTTAAAAACCGTTTCCGTCGAGACGTCGATTAAAATCAAAAGCAACGCCTTTCCGTCTTGCGAGGAAAGGCGTTATCCGTATAATGCAAATCTACTTGTCTGTCAATTCGGCTAAATGCCTGTTGGGATTTACTAGTACGGTTTGATACGTTTGGTAAATTACGAATCCGAGCGGCGATTTCGGCGGCTTTTTGACGTTCGATTTCGGCGTATAATCTACGGGGATTTTCGTGCCGCTTTTCGCTTGCGAATAATAGGCGGCGATTTCGGCGGCTTTTTCTATTACTCCGAAAGGAACCTCGCCGTTTTTGTCGTTTACTATCAGTACGTGCGAGGAGTGAATTTTTTGCGTATGCAGCCAAATATCGTCGGGTTTGCCCAGTTTAAAGGTTACGAAATTGTTTTGCGCGTTGTTTTTGCCTGCGTAAACGGCGTAACCGTCTATTAAGTAACGTAACGGTTTAACGGGAGTTTCCGTTTTTTTCTTTTGCTGTTTTTCCTTTATCAGTCCTGCCGCTTGCAGTTCTTCTTTAATCAGTTGAAGGTCGTAATCTTCCGAGCAGTAAGCTAAGCTGTTTTTGATTGTAATAAGGTAATCGAGCAGCTTTTGATTTTCCTCTACGAGTTTTCCGTTATGCTCGGCGCTCGATTTCAATTTGCGGTACTTTTTGTAATACGATTGCGCGTTTTGCTGAGGAGTCAGTGTTTTGTCGAGCGGTATAACCGTTTCGGAGCTGTCGTAATAATTGACGCATGCAAGCGTTTCGTCGTCTTTTTTTATTTTCCACAGATTAGATAAAATCAGATCTCCGTACTGCTTGTACGTTTCGCGGTTGTTTGCTTCCAACACGCTCTGACGCTGCAACGCCAGTTTTTTTTCGGTGCGAGATATCGCGTTTTTGACTACCGTCGAAACCGATTTCGCTTTACTTGCAAAACGCTGCGTTTTGTCTAAAATGCGGTAATAGTCGTCGTGCGCTTCGTTGAGAGTGGAGTAGAAAGTTTTTTCTCCCTTTGCCGAGCGGTATTCGAACGGATAAGCATCCTGAGGAACGCCGTCTTTTAACGCAACGTTCGGTTTGGGATTGTTTAATCCGCGCTCGTATTCGCGCAGTCTTTCGACGATTAAGGCGTTATTCAAAGCGGTGTGGTCGTTTTCGTCGATTCCGTACAGTATTTCGTTTACCGTTGTTTGCGACACTCCCAGCAGCTTTTCGGGCAAGGTCTTTCTTAACGGAGTTTTAGTCTCTGCAAGGAAAAGGG
>JAMPAB010000019.1 GCA_023667435.1 Corallococcus sp.
GAAAAGTTTAAAGAGGTCAACGAAGCGTATTCGGTAGTCGGCGACCCCGACAAACGCGGCAAATACGATCGCGGCGAAATGGATATGGACGGCGCGGGTTTCAATCCGTTCGGCGGCGGAGGCGGTTTCTCCGCAAGCGGATTCGACGACATTTTCGATATGTTCAGCGGCGCGTTCGGTTTCGGCGGCTCGTCCAGACGCAGAGCGTCGCAAACGTCGGTAGGCAGCGACATAACTTATACCGTAGAGCTTACGTTTATGGAGTCGATTTTGGGTTGCAAAAAACCCGTCAACTTTACCCGTATAGAACGCTGTCCTACTTGCGGAGGTTCCGGCGCGCGCGACGACAGCTGCGTTAAAACGTGCGACAAATGCGGCGGAAGCGGTCAGGTGCGGCAAGTGCGCAACACTATGTTCGGACAGCAAATAAGCGTCGGCGCGTGCGACAAATGCGGCGGAACGGGCAAAATCGTTACCGATTTCTGCAAGGCGTGCGGCGGTAAAGGAACAACTCGCAAAAATAAAATTATCAACGTTTCCATTCCTGCGGGAGTGGAGAACGGGGCCGTACTTCAACTTGCAGGAGAAGGCAACGCTCCCAAAGGCAAAGGCGGACGCTGCGGCAATCTTCTTTTGGTAATGTCCGTAAAACCGAGCAAGGTATTCCGTCGCGAGAACTTCGATTTGTACGTAAACGTTCCCGTAAGCTTTGCTACGGCGGTGTGCGGCGGAGAAATAGAAATCCCCGCTCCCGACGGCGTGTTTATACACAAACTGTCGGAGGGTACGGCAAACGGAGAAACGCTTCGTTTCAGAGGCAAGGGTATTCGCACTGCGAGAGGCATAACGGGCGATTTGTTTGCCACCGTAACCGTAGAAGTCCCCAAAAACGTAACCCGTTCGCAACGGCGCGCAATAGAGGATTTCGAAAGGGATTGCTCTATAAAAAACTATTCCAAACGCAAAGAATATCTCGACGAGATTTCGAAGCTTTACAGCAAGTAATTCGTCGGTAATGCGCTCGGGTTTTCAATACCGTCGAACGCGCGTGTCGCGTAAATTACACGGAAAATATCGGATAAAATGTATATGAACGGTAAGCGGGGCGACTTTTGTAAAAAGCCGCCCTTTTCCTATATTATAATTCCGTACGCGCGCAAGCAGTGTAAATCGGTATTTCATTTAAAAATGCAGACGGAAAAATTACGCAATCAATGTCGTATTAAGCTCGTTTGACATATCCCGAAAGTTTGACGCTTGCAGGAGTATATTACCGCGATACGGTTATTTTGATAGAAATTGAAAAATGAACAAATGTACATTCGAGAATATTTTTGTTTCATAGTGTTTCACATTTGCGAAAAAAATTATATAAATTTATTTTTTAAAAAAAGTCGTTTTCGCGCTTTACAAAAGGGACGCGTAGTGATACTCTATATGTTACACATAGTATGGAGAACGAAAGATGAAAGTTATTTCCAGCGACCTTTTGAGAGGTCACATAGACACGTTCGTGCTGTCTGCGTTGTTAAGCGGTACAAAGTACGGCAACGAGATACGTAAGTTCATAACAAAGAAGACAAACAACCTTTACGTACCCAACGAGCAGAGCTTGTACTCGGCGTATCACCGTTTGGAAGATATGGAGTGCATAAAAGGTACTTGGGGCGAAAACGTAGGCGCCACGCGAAAGTATTATACGATTACGGAAAAAGGCAGACAGGTTTACGAGATCAACAAGCGCGAATGGGAAAACGCGAAAGTGTTGATAGACATTTTGATTAAATAGGGAAAATATGCAATATACGGAAATTGCCGTTTATACCACGTCGGAGGCATCGGAAGTAGTGGCTTACTTTTTGCAAGAGGTGTGTATGGACGGCATCAGCATTTACGATAAAAAGGATTTGTACGACAACGCTTCGTGGGATTACAAAGACGATTCCGCCGATATGCAATATTGCGACGAGGTCGTCGTAAAAGGTTACTGCAACTTAGAGGACGCGGAGCGCGTTCTCGATTTTTTACGGGAGAGACTGTCCTCGCTTTGCAACGCGGGCAGTTTGGAAATAAAGACGGGCATCGTTGACGGCGATTTGTGGGTAAGTAAGTTTAAAGAAACGTTTAAACCTATCGAAACGGAAAAGCTCGTTATCTGTCCCGAATGGCAGACCTGCGACACCGACAAGAAAAAGCTGTTGTTGGATACGGGCGTCGCATTCGGGACGGGACAGCACGAGACGACCGCCATGTGTTTGCAGTTTGCGGAGGAATCGGATTTAAACGGCAAGCGCGTATTGGACGTGGGTTGCGGCAGCGGTATATTGGGACTGTCCGCGTTGCTTTTGGGCGCGGAAAGCGCCGAGCTTGTAGATATAGACG
This sequence comes from Corallococcus sp., assembly GCA_023667435.1. Classification (GTDB taxonomy): domain Bacteria; phylum Bacillota; class Clostridia; order Christensenellales; family CAG-314; genus Fimimonas. The sequence goes on from JAMPAB010000019.1 coordinate 2,383, forward strand.
GTCAGGCAACCGCTATATGCGCTCACAACGCCGAGATAAACGGACTTGCGGACAAGTGCGCAATTAAGACGGGCAATCTCACCGAACAGACGAGCGGACGTTTCGACGTAATTTTCGCAAACTTAACTGCGGACATTTTGGAGCTTTTGCATAACGGTATTTCCGAAGTGGTTTTACAAGGATCAACGGTTATTTTATCGGGTATTTTAGACGTAAAATTGCCGTACGTTATCAAACTGTATTCCGACAGATTTACGGTACTGCAAAGTAAATCGTCGGGCGAATGGCGCGCGTTGAGATTGCAGGCAAAATAAAATATTTAACGCAAGGAAGAAACGCACAACAAATGACGATTTCGGTTTTTACATTGGGCTGCAAAACAAATTTATACGAGAGCGGACAAATTATCGACAAACTCAACAATTCGGGACATAAGGCCTTTCACGGGCTCAAATGCGCCGACGTTTTTGTGCTGAACACCTGCGCTATTACGAAAGAGGCGGAAAAGAAGTCCCGTCAGGCTATTGCTCGGGCGCGCAAACTCAACCCCGATTGCCGCGTTATAATAACGGGCTGCGCTTCGCAAAAGGACGCAAATCAGTTTGCCGATATATCTAACGTAACGCTGATTTCGGGGATTGCTTCCAAAACTAAAATAGCGGAGGAAATAGAGCGCGCGGGAATAGAGTTATCTGAGGTCCCTTCCGAGTACGAAGAATGCGGTTTCGCCGCGCAGGAGCGCACGCGCGCGTTTGTTAAAATTCAGGACGGCTGCAACAATTTTTGCAGTTATTGCATCGTGCCGTATCTGAGGGGGCGCAGCAGAAGTCGCCGTATTGCAGACGTTGTGAAAGAACTGAATAACATAGACTCTGCCGAAGCGGTTTTGATCGGGATAGATATATCGCAATTCGGAAACGACACGGGCGAAAGTTTGACTGAATTGTTCGAGGCGATTCGCGGCAACGGCGTACGTATAAGACTGGGCAGTCTGGAAGCGAGGGCGGTGACGGATGGGTTACTGAAAAGTCTTTCTAAAATAAATTTCTGTCCTCACTTTCATTTGTCGCTGCAAAGCGGATGTACCGCGACGTTAAAACGCATGAACCGCAAATATACTGCGGAAGAGTATTACGACGCGGTGCGGAAAATTCGCAAAGTATTTCCCGACGCAGGCATTACTACCGACGTTATAGTAGGTTTTTGCGGCGAAACGGACGGGGAATTCGCAACGACGGTAGATTTCGTAAAAAAAGTACAATTTGCCGATATTCACGTTTTTCCCTATTCGCCGCGAGAAGGCACTGTTTCTTACGGTTGGCAGGACGTTCCGTCGAACGTAAAGAACGAGCGCGCAAGGATTTTAGGCGAAGTAAAACGGGAATTGAAAAGAGCTTTTGCGGAAAAATTCGTAGATAAGACGGTGTCGGTTTTGTGCGAACGCAAGAGGAACGGACTGAACGAAGGATACTCTAAGGAATATCTGCGCGTATACTTCGAGGGTAACGTAAAAGTCAACGGAGTAGTAAACGTAAAAATAACCGCGCCGTATCTCGACGGGGCGAAAGGAGAATTAGTATGAACGATTGCATTTTTTGTAAAATATTAAAAGGAGAAATTCCGTCTTACAAAATCTACGAGGACGACAAAACGTATGCTTTTTTGGATATATCGTGCGACAGTTACGGGCATACTCTCGTTATACCTAAAAAACACTGTACCAACGTGCTCGACTGCGACGCGGACGACTTGCAAGCGGTAATCGCAACCGCGCAAAAGATAAGCCGTCATTTCGTAAAAGACTGCGGTTTTAGCGGAGTTAACATTCTCAACGCCAGCGGAGCGTCGGCGCAGCAGTCGGTGTTTCATTTGCATTTTCATATAATTCCGCGCAAGGAAGGGGACGGTCTCAATACTTGGGGATTGAACGACAAGTTCGAATTCGACCTTGCCGACGTTGCAAACAAACTGTCTATGTAAGTTTTTTTCGGTATCGGTTTCAAAAATACAAGTAAAACGCCGTACCGACCGAACGGAAAGTATGTTGCGCAGGCTTGCAGAGTCGGATTGCCGTATAACTTTAAGGAAGGATAGGAATTGCTTGACAAATCATACGTACGTATGTACGCATTTGCAATCAGTCCAAGCCGTCCGCAGGGAAAATATCGTCGTTTAAAAATTTTCCGCGAATCGCCGCTGCGTACCGTATTGCGGTATAACGACGCGCGTATCGAATAACGCGGATAATTAATGTACGATTGCGGTAATTTGTTCGACGTAAATAATTGACATTGTTTTCAAACTGTGGCATAATATTTAAGTATTAAATTTACCCTATGATACGGGAAGGAGGCGAAAAGGAAATGGCAACAATCAAAGTCGGTGAAAACGAAACGCTTGACAGCGCATTGCGTCGTTTCAAGAGACGTTGCGCCCGCGACGGTATCATCGGAGATTTACGCAAAAAGGAGCAATACGAAAAACCCAGCGTAAGACGTAAAAAGAAAGCCGAAGCTGCAAGAAAACGCAGCAAAATGTAATTACAATCGAACGCGCAAAAGCGTACCAAAGAATCTTTAATTACCAATGATAAAAACTGTCTGTCGCGAAAGCGGCGGACAGTTTGAATTTTACGCAATTTTTTCGACAGAATTCGAGTGATTCCGTCAAGGATTCGGAGGTACGTATGTCTACGTTTAAAGAATATGCAAAACAGGCAAAAGAGCGGATGAAGAGCGGTTTTTGGGAACAGGCGAAGCAGGATATAAAGACCGAACAGCAGGTTGCGGCGACTATGGGTCTCAATACGCGCAAGGTGGGCGAGGAACGGCGTCGCAAGCTGCAAAGGCAGATTTACGATTACGACGGTTTTTGCGAGGAAGAAGAATTTTACAGGCAGGTCGAGACTATCTTAAACAGCGACGAGCTTATTTCTAACCCTATAATGCGTTTGGCGGATAAAACGTATATGGAAACGCTAAGTCCGCTTGACAGACAGAAATACATAACGAAGCTTGCTTCGCGTTACCGCAAGGCGGTGGAAAAGTACAGACAGCTGCGCTCGTAATATCAAAACGGTTGAAATTATTTGCAATTTATTGTACAATTAACGTATGCCTAAGATAACCGATATGCAAATACAGAAGAACAACAAAACCCGCGCCAACGTCTACGTTGACGGCGAGTTTGCTTTCGCGTTGGAAATGCTTACGGTTATGAAGCTGGGTTTAAAGATAGGAAGCGAGATTTCGCCCGACAAAATACGCGAAGCGGTATTCGACAGCGAAAAATCCGTCGCTTTCGAAAAAGCGGTAAACTATATTTCCCGCTCGATGAAAACGCGCAGCAAGACGAAAGAGTACCTTATGGGAAAAGGCTATTCGGAACAAGTCGCGGATAACGTCGTAGACAGATTGTCGGAATTGAACTATCTCAACGACGAAACGTACGCGCGGCTGTACGTAGAGCAGAATTCCGTCACGAAAGGCGAACGCCGCATCAAGCAGGAATTGCGTCAAAAGGGAGTGCCGCAGCAAATAGCGGAGCAGTTCTGCACGGTCGACGCCGATGCGTCTTTGCGCAACGCCGAACGTCTTGCGGAAAAATATATGCGCAACCGTCCGCGCGACTTAAAAACGCTGCAAAAACTGCAACGGTACCTGCTCGGTCGGGGATATTCTTTTGATACGGTAAACGGCGTTTTGCGCGGCTACAATGCCGACGACGATATGTAATTTGCTGCTAATCTGACGCCTGCGCAAGTCGATTCCGATATGATCGAATTATTTTCTCTCCGCTTTTGCGAGAGAGCTTTTTTTTCGCAATCGAAAATTTAATATTTTTAAATATACGGTAGACAAAGCGGGATATTGCAAGTATACTTAGCGTAGGGCGAAAACGCTTATTTCGGTATAAAACCGAATATTTAAGGAGGAATATATGGAAAATCAATACAAAGGCACGCAAACCGAAAAGAATCTGGAAGCTGCGTTTGCAGGAGAATCTCAGGCAAGGAATAAGTATACGTATTTTGCTTCTGTCGCAAAAAAGGAAGGTTACGAACAGATTGCTTCGTTATTTTTGCAAACCGCCGACAACGAAAAAGAACACGCTAAGCTGTGGCTTAAAGAGCTTAAAGGCATAGGAGATACCGCGCAGAATCTTGCCGCTGCCGCCGACGGAGAAAACTTCGAGTGGACGGATATGTACGAAGATTTCGCAAAGACCGCCGAAGCGGAAGGCTTTAAAGAATTGGCTGCAAAATTCCGTATGGTAGGGGCGATAGAAAAACGTCACGAAGAAAGGTACCGCGCGCTTTTAAAGAACGTGGTTACGGCGGAAGTTTTCAAAAAGAGCGAAATTAAGGTCTGGGAATGTCGCAACTGCGGACATATCGCAGTGGGCGCGCAAGCTCCCGAAGTCTGCCCCGTATGCGCGCATCCGCAAAGCTACTTCGAAATAAGCGCGGAAAATTACTGATTTTAAGAGAATACGCCGTTCTTTATCGCCCTGCGCTTAAATGCAAGGACAGTCGCAGCAGGTCAAAACGAACCGTTCAAAAACGCGCTTCTTAGCTTTTTTGCTTAGAAGCGCGTTGTCTGTTGCCGACGATAAACGTGACTGTGCCGAATCGTATGCGGCAAAACGTATTTTTTATATGCTAAACGGCGCAACAATTTTATCGCCTGTCGCGCCAACCGTCGTCTATTTTGCGTTTGTACGAACACCGCATACTATTGGGACACGTCAAATACGTCCCTTCCTCATTGTAAATTTTTATAAGTTCCGTTCCGCATCGGGGACAGAAGTTGGTTTGCTTTTCGTTCAGTTTCTTTATATGCTCTTTATTGCTTATGGCATATTCCTTCAAATTAAGTATTTTACTGTAATACTGTTCCATTTCGCCGACGGTTAAAACGGTGTTCGTAGGAGTGTTCAGTTTCAACGGCAATTCGTTTAAATAACAAACTTTGTCCGACGCAACGTGTACCGTTCCCTTGCCGACAAATACCACCAAATTCCAAAAAATCTTTCTGTCTTCGTTAAGAAGCCGTTTCAAACGGTATATGTGCGTCTGATTTTGTTTTACGGGATTGTATCTCGCGACTGTTCGGTTGTCGAGAGTATACGCCCATTGTCCGTCTTGTTCCGTTCCGACTACTTCGCCCGAATAGTTTTTTGTTTCTATAACCCAAATTCCGTACTTGTTAATGTAAACGTGGTCTATATCGAAGGACGAACCGTCCGTGCCGTTTGCCGTAATACCGTTAATAACGTAGCGTTTGCAGGGCACGGTTTCGCCCAGTAATGCTTTTACGGACAACTCTCCTTCTATACCCCGTTTTCTTTTCAGCGCAAGCAGCGCAGCCTCGTCTTCCGTTTGCGAGTCGCGCTCCTCTCGAGCGGAAATTCGTTCGTCCGTTTGTCCGCCGCGTTTGGATTTTCCGCCCGAAATCAGCAGAGCAATACCGACGGCTGTCGCAAGTATCAGGATAATTCCCAATAAAATGTATATCCATAATTCCATAAACGTATTATACCGAAAATCGTATATTTTGTAAAGGCGCTTAATATAGACGTATCGGCAGGAAATAACGTTGCATCGATCGCGTTTGCCGCATAAGCGACGGAAAAATCGTGTCGGGCAAAGTAGAAGTTTAAGAACGCAGATACGTTTGATTGTATTAGCGGCGATTTTGCGCAAGTCGGTAAAAGCATACGGACAATGGATTTACATTTTCGTCGCTATGTGTTATACTATTATATATTTCCGCAAGCTTACAAACCGAACGCATATAATAATCTTGCCGTAACGTCGGTTGCGGCGCGGCGCCGTATATTATATCGCCGCGCGAAGTCGGATAACTAAGATAACGCATCACAGGGAAGAATTTAATAAAATTTATGAAAAAAATAAAAATATTTTTAGCGTCTTCGATAGTGGAATTCGCGCGCGAACGCGACGAACTGGAACTGTTTATTCGAAACGTCAGCGACCGTTTCGAAGACAGTTACGACACCAAAATTATTCCGTTGCGTTGCGAAAACGTCGATACCCGTATGGCGTTGGAAGGTAAGCAAGAGGAATTTAATCAGCTTATTCGCGAGAGCGAGATGTGCTTCTTTATATTTTTCACTCGCGTAGGCGATATAACCCGTCGGGAATTCGACGTTGCGTTCGAACGGTTTACGTCCGATCCCGATCATAAATCGCAGATATACGTTTATTTCAAATCTATTCCCGAAGGCGTGCAGGTGGACGACTCCGTTCGCGAATTTATGGACGCGATCGATAAAACGTACAAACATTATTACAGCAATTTCAGTAATATCGACACAATCAAGCTGCGTATTTTGCTCAATCTCAAAATGCAGGAAATGGAGTTCGTCAAAGTGGAAATTAAGGGCGACAGGTGTCTTGTGGATAACGCAGACGTATTGAATTTAAGCAACGTGTCGGAGTTTGCCAACAGCAAGGAACTGTCGGCGTTAAACGTCGAATTGCAGTCCGTCGAAGAACAGTATATGCAAATGCAGCCCCTTTACCGAGTCGGCGGTTTTTCCGAAGAATTCCGCCGCGAATACGTGCGTTTGACTGCGCGCCGTCAGCATTTAAAGGAAATGATCGATTCTTTGAAAAAGAGTATTTTCGAACTGTCTCTTAATTTAAGTCGCGACGAAGTGCGCGGAGAACTGACTCCCCGTCAACGCGAAGCGTACCGTCTGTTGGAGTCGGGCGACTCTAAGGGGTGTCTTTCCGTGTTGGACGCCGACGACATCGACGACGAATTCGAGCGTTTCGAACGCGAGCAGGAGGCGGAAAGCAGGCGCAAAGCGGAAGTGTACGTGCGCGAACATAAACTTGCGATAGACGTCTTGCAGACGATGTACGATTACGAAGGACGTTTTGCCGAAATAGACAAACGCTTTGAAAAAATTGTGGCGACGGCGTTGAAATATAAAATCGAACTGTCGGTACTGTACGATTACGCTTTCTATTATCACACGCAAAACGAATACGACAAAGCGCTTATCGTTGCGGAGGAGTATCGCGTGTTCTGCGAAAATCCTTCGTACGGCATAAGCGATTACGAACGCAGTCGGCTGTACAGTATTATGGGACGTCTTTACCGCAAGGCGAACAAACGGGATCTTGCCGAAACTTTCTTTTTACGTACTATCAGTATTCGCGAGAAATTAGCGGAGATCAATTCCGAATACAAGTTGGACCTTGCAAGCGTATATCAGAATATCGGCGTAATTTACAACGATACGGAGCAATACGGCAAGTCGGAAAAATATCTTGTTGCGGCTCAACGCGCTTTTAAAAGTTACTCGGGAGCAGTCGGTCCCGACAATCCGTTCGTCGCACGCAATTTTAACGCGCTGGGCAAAATGTATGCCGAAACGGGACGTTACGCGCAAGCGGAACAGTGCTTCGAACAGTCGTTGGAATTTTGCCGCGTCAATTCCCGAATCACACCTCACTGTTTCGAGTTTTATTGGGGAGTGGGGTGTAACGCTTTCGGCGAGATGTATCTTAAAAAAGGCGATTACGACAAAGCAGAGCAACGTTTTTTGCAGGCGACAGCTATTCGCAGCGAGTTGTCTGCGGAAAATCCCTCCGCCAACGATCCGTACCTTGCCGAGAGCGTATTGAATCTCGCGCAAACTTACGAAAAGTCAAACCGCTTTGCGCAGGCTAAGGAAAGCTACGAACGGGCGCGGAAAATTTACGAACGTCTTGCAGAGATCGATTCGGAAAAATATTTAAACGAGCTGCGGCTTCTTGCGGACAAACTTGCTCATTGGAAGTATTAGCATTTGAGCTATATCTTACCTGAGTATAATTCCGATTCCGTCGAAGTTTTGCAACTTATTATAACAACAAACGTAAACGCGCCGTTTCGAATTACGGAAATCGAAATTTTGCCGATTTCCGTTTGAAAATACGTAAGATTTATTCGCATATAAAGGTCCTGTAAGAGGCCGACCAAATTCAATTAAAGGAGATTGTCAATGGCAGAGAAACAAACGAACGACAAAAGTACGGACAAAAAGGCTGCAACCGCGAAAAAGAACGCGTCGACCGTAAAGCAGTCGCAAACTAAACAGACCGAAACGGTTGATACTAAAAAGGAAAAAGTCGCTGCCGCGTCGAAAACGCAGGAAAAAAGCGGCGGCGGAGTTGTCGCTACCGTTATAGACAAATTTAAAACGGACAGGAAACTGCGTACCGTCGTTATGTCCGTTACGGCATCCGTCCTGGTTCTTGCGATTTTGTTCGGAGTTATATTCGGCGTAAGATCGTGCAACAGGTTCGAAGGGCCGAATGTCTCAAACGTTACCGTTAACGTTACGAACGGTCAGGCGTCCGAAATAACCGGCGGATACGAAAAGGGCTATTCCAAAGCGCCTCAAACAGCGCAATATCTCGGAGAGGTAAAACCTACAATACCCGTATCGGGCGTGTACGACGAACACGAAAAATTCGGCGTAGAAGTGTATCCCAGTTACGGCAAAAATCTGGGAACGCTTCCCACCGAAAAATTTATGGCGGTTTTTCAGGAATGTCGAGACCTTATTCCCGGTTCTACGTGGCATTCCAATAAGACGTACTACTATATCGATTCGGCAGGTTGTCTTCTCGACGTCAACGGCGAACGCATCGCATATTCTTTAAATGCGGGCGGCGACGGTATTTCGGGCAGCGGCGAAACGGACGACAATTATGTCGGCGGCAACGACGAAGGTACCGAATCGGAGGCGGGCGCTTCCGACACGGCGGCTCAGTTTAACCGCAAATACAGAATGTTGTATAAACATATCACCGCAGCGACAATTTACGGCGGCGGTCTTTCCGACGACGAACCCCGTATTGTAAAGGAAATTTCTTTCCTTACGAAAACGGGCATCGCTTCCAAACAGATTACGGGACTGTACGCTCCCGGCGGCGAATTGATAAAAATCGAAATGTCCGAAGAAGATTTTGTAAAGTCCAACGGCGTACAGGTGTATATCGGGCAGAACTATAATATAGACGGCAACGACGGCGTTTCCCTCGAATGGAAAAACAGCGGCGGTAATTCCACCGCAAAAGGTAACGGATTTAACCGTATGCCGAATATATTGAGTCATTTCAGTTTTGCGACTAACGCTCCCGAGACCGTCGTAACTCACAAAAACGGCATTGTAACGTTCTACGTCGGTTCGTTCTGGGGCGGTCCCATTTATATACGTCCCAATTCGAACTCGGTTGCGCAAAACATTTCGGTAAAATTTACCGGCGGCGTAAGGTATCAGCACTTTATTCTCGGCGCGACTACGCCCGAAGAATACGAGTATAACGCGTCTTCTACCGCGCCGTATTTCGATTTGGAAATTTACGACTCGGCAATCCGCTTTACGACTGGTATCGCAGGCGCGGAAAGTTTAAGAAAAATGACTTACGAAAACTGCACGGACGCGGCGATTCTGTGGGATAAAATCACTCAGGTTTCGACGCGCGTCGCTCCCAACGGTTTGTCGTCGCCCAATGCGCCCATCAACTTTATCGGAGATTGTTACATAGCCGCAGGCGCGGCGTATGCCAATCCGGGACGTAACGGCGTCGTCTGCCCTCCCGGTTGGGTTGCAAGCGCGCTCGATTACAACAGTTTTGTAAACGGCGGATCGTGGGGAGCTATGCACGAATACAATCACTGCTGGCAAGGTTACGGTCTTTCCTACGGCGGAGAGGTAACCAACAACGCTACTACGCTCGTTTCTTATACGCTGTATACGCGTATATCTCAGAGCAGAACCGCTGCGGTCAACTGGGGCGACGGCGGCTGGAACAGATACACGGACCCTGCCAAGTCTTTGGGGACCCTTTTACAGCAAAGCAACAGCGGAACGGCGGACGCGCCTCAAAAGTGTTTCGATTTACCTCTGTACGCAACGCTTATACATAATATCGGTCAGGACGACTTCGTCGAAGCGGCTAAAGGCGGCAGCTATTTCGACAATCTCGTCAACGCAACCCACTATGATATGACGTACTATTTCAGAGATATTCTCAACTTCGACGTAGGGGATACGTACCGCGCCGACGGAACGATTTCGCAGTCCGTAATCAACGACGTCAAAGCAAAAGGTTATCCTATGTTCGTTCCCGTTGCATCCGTCTATCAGGTAGGCAGAAGCGTTGTGTACGATAATGAAAAGTCGTATATAACGACCGCCCAACCCTTTGTTTACGGCAGCGGCGAATTTACTATGAACTTCAACAACCGCAATAATTTTGCAAACGGTCAATTTGTTAGTAAGGAGCTGGTAATACCCGACGGATTTACCGTAACAGTTAAAAAAGTAACTCAACCGCAACACGGAAAGGTAGAACTTCTTAATAACAATTACGTAAAATATACGCCCGAAAAAGGCGAAAACGGTTTGTATTCCGGAGAATTCTTAGTCACGCTCGGCATTACAAAGAACGGAGGAGAGTTTACCGTAGCAGACGTGGATCTCGTAGTCAACCTTAAACAAAAGGCAAGTACGGATTTGTACAGAACGACGTACGCGTACGACGACGCATCGAACGTGCCCGCAACCGATTCCGTTTACAACGCGCAGACAAATACGTTCGATTTCGGTCAATATTCCGAAACGGAAACGATTAAAAACGTCTGCACGCAGAATTCGAATACGGAAATCTGGACGGCTACGAAAAATTTCTACGACGACGTTTACGACGCGGCAAGCACAAATTTCAAAGAGTACGCCGTAGGAAAAACCGTTCAGAGTTTGGAAGGCGCGCTGTATTTCCCGTCTGCGAATACTTACCGCGTTACGCTTAGGGGCAGAGGCAAAATAACGCTGTATCTTTCGTACGACAACGGCTCGACGTGGGAGCAGGCGATGAATATTCAAAGGACAAGCGGAAACGCTTTTGTGGCGGACGAATACGTCGAGCATAAGTTTACCGAAGACAACAACTACGTACTTTTCAAAGCAGTTCTTTCCGTTTCGCAGGAAAACGCGTTTTTCGGTTTAGGCATAGCAAGTCAAAAAGACGACGGTTCCTTTACCGATTTCGGCTATACAACCGCGTATGCAAGCGCCGATATCGACGTGCATAAAGCGACGGCAGTCGAAGCCGCGCAGAAATTTACGACGGAGTACCGCTTTAAAAAAGAGTACAAGTATACGTATTCCGACGTTGAGACGGCCCCCGTAACCGAAAATTCGCTTGTGAATGTAAGTCACGGTTCGTGGGATAACACCGTGTTGATAGACAACCTGTTCGACGGTCAAGCCAATACGTATTATCACTCGCAGAAAAACGTATATATAACCGAAACTGCTCCGTTTGAGCTTGCGGTGGATTTAGGCGCCGTATATAAGGTGAATACCGTTACTTTTTACGGATACAAAGGCAATATCAACAACAACGGAATGGTAAAAAGCTTTAAAATATTCGGCAGTTTGGACGGCAACGATTATTTCCTTGTAACTGAACAGACGGATTCTGCCGCCAACGCAAGAAATATGACGTTCGTTTTCGACGGGGTTGAAATGCGTTATTACAAGCTTGTAGTTACCAAGACGGATAACGAAAGATATTTCGCTATGAACAAAATCGAGTTTTCCTACAATCTGACTTACGCAAACGGAATCCATATCTCGCCCAATGACGACAGCGTAAGGTATACCGGCAAATGGGGAACGGAAAACGTGCTTGCAAACTTCGGTCTTATCTATAAATCGAACGCGGGCAGCAGCGTGGAATTCCGTTTTAACGGAACGCGTTTTGCATATCTTGCTTATCAATCGTCGGATTACGGTACGGTGGATATCTACGTTGACGGAGAAAAAATTGCGTCGAATGTCAGTCTTTCGGAGGATAAGAACGTAGGCTCCGTTGCTTATATGTATTTGGGCGAAGCGCTTGCGGGAGGCGAGCACGTCGTAAAAGTAGTAGGCAACAGAGGCAATTTTAACGTCGATTCGTTTGTCTACTGGAAGTAACGGATATCGCAATACGGAACGCGCGGCTAACGTTTGGCGGTCGGAGTATCCGTTAAATCGGTTGCGTTCTAGATTTTATACGTTTGAAACGGTATAATAATCGCCAAACGTCGGATTTGAGTCCGAAACGTAATAATTTTTGAAAAATTTTATCGGAGATATTTTATGTCGGAAAAACAAACGAAAAATAACCCGAACGGAAAATCTGCAAATAAAACGCAAAAAGCTGATTCTTCGAAAACGTCCGAGTCAGCATATAAAAAGAGCAACGGCGCGTCTTCGCCAAAAACGGCGCAGTCGAACGAACGCACCGCAGAAACGGCGAAATCGCCTCGTAAAATCGTTGCGGCGGCAGTAGCGTTGATACTTATTGTCGTAATCGTACTTTCAAGCGTGTTTTTGTATCGATCCTGTTCCGACGGGATTACGCCGTTCGAGTCGTCTTTAATCAAACGTATGGAAAACCTCGACAGAGGACTTGTCGCGGTAAACGGCAATTGGGGCAATACGTTTTTGAGTTGGCGTCTTTTGGGAACGGAAAGTTTGGAAAATCAAGCGTTTGATATTTACCGTAACGGCGTAAAAATACATACTACTCAGCCGCACGATCCTACTCAATGGAACGATTACGACAATCCGCCGCTTAACGCCGTTTATCAAGTGGTGCCGTCGGGCGCAAATCCGAACGATGCCGTCGTCAAAAGAGTAAATAAGCCCGTCAGAACGGTCAATACGGCGAAAGGCGCGGCGGGGTACGTCGATATACTGTTCGATATGCCCGACGACGATATACAGCAAACGAGTTTAAGCACGTACAAGTTGGATGAAAACGGCGAAAAAATTCCCATTAAGGACACCGATCCGAATACGGGCGCGGAAGAAATAATAGGGTACGAAACGGAAGTTGCAACCGACGAAAACGGCGATATTATTTTAACAGACAGATTGGACGAAAACGGCAATCGAATAATATGGAAATACGGCGTAGACGATATTACGGTCGGCGACTTGGACGGCGACGGCGAATACGAACTCGTCGTTATGTTCTACGGCTCTACGCAACACAGTTGGCCTGGATATTCCAGCCCCGTCATTATTCGCGGAATAGACGTCGATTGGTCTACGGGCGACAATGAAATAATGTGGGAGATTAACTGCGGCAGAAATATCTGCGCGGGAACGCATTACAATCCCATACTCGTTTACGACTTCGACGGCGACGGAAAAGCGGAAATGTTTATGAAGACCGCTCCCGGCGTGTACACGGTCGATAAAGACAACGGTAACGTCAAACATTACGTAAGCGAAGTCGGCAAAGGCAAGTATGCTCAGTTTCACTGGGATTACGATACGCATACGGGAAGCCGTACTTTCTATAACGTAAAAGACATAGACAATTCCCGTTACTACGGCAATCCCGATTGGGGTTGTTGGTCGGGTCCCGAATTACTTACGGTTTTCAACGGTGAAACGGGGCGTGCTATGCAGACGATAGGTTACGAGGCAGACTGGAATATTCCGCCTAAATGGACGGGCGGCCGTGACGAGGGTTTGCCCCGTTGGGGAGATTATTGCGGAAACCGCAGCGAGCGGTTTTTGGCAACGGTGGCGTATCTGGACGGAGAACGCCCTTCCGCAGTTATGACGCGCGGATTGTATTCCTACGTTTATCTTACCGCTTACGATTGGGACGGAATTAACATAAATCAACTGTGGATGTCCGAGCATAACTGGGTCGGCGGCGACGACGGCGCAAGCGACGTAAGGGAAGGTATCGTTATCGGCAACAACGTGGTATGGTACGGCAACGATTTATACAATTACACCGACAGCCGTCCGCATAAAACGGGTACGCTTACTGCGTACGGGCAGGGGAATCATTCGCTGGGCGCAACCGATTTCGATAACGACGGCAAGCACGAAATAGTTTACGGTTCGGCGGTAATAGACGAGGACGGTCTTGTGCTTTCTACGACGGGGCGCGGACACGGCGACGCTCACCATATAAACGATTTCAACAACGACGGCAAAATAGAAGTGTATACCGTACACGAACAGGGACCGGGAATAGACCTTATTCAGTACAACGCAAAGAATAAAAACGGATATTATAAAGATATATATTGGAGCGGCGACGCGGGTTGGGATATAGGTCGCGGAATGGCGGGCAATCTCGACGACGATTATGCGCTTAAACACAACGATCCGTCAGTGTTCTATTCGATTATGAACGGTTCTTTGTTCAGCGCAAAAAACGGTAAGGAATTAAACGGATATATTTCCAAAGCATCCGGCGTATCGGTAGCTCTTGCGCCCAACTCCAACGGTAACGGGTGTATGGATTTCTCGTTGTATTGGGACGGAGATTTAAGCGTGGAACTGTTGGATATTGCAGGCGGAGGCGGTGTTCCGTTTTTGGCAAAACACTACATAGACGACGTGGAAAAGGGCGCGTGGGAAGACGTCAAGAAAGGCGGACTGAAAGGTCAGACAAACCGAATTACTTTCGGACATCATTTGCAGAATACGATCCCCGACGTCGGTACGAATAACGGCACAAAGGGCGTTCCCGCGCTTACTGCGGATATTTTGGGCGATTGGCGCGAGGAAATGCTGTTTAGACTTAACGACCTAAACGGCGACGGATACTGCGACGGAATACGAATGTACACTTCTTGCGACCATACGCAATACCGTTTGTATACGTTGATGCACGACAGTCAATACCGCTGTCAGGTGTCGAGCGAAAACGTCGGATACAATCAACCGCCGCATACTTCTTACTACATAGGTTCGCTTGCTCTTGCCAAAGACGGTGACGGAAACTTACTCAATTATCTGCTGCCCAACAGAAGATTCGACAAAATCGAATACTGATATTTTTCGGAAAATTTTGCACGGATGTTTTGTCGCCTTACCGCAGGGGTATCTGCGCAACCGCGATTTATCGAATAAACTCAAAGAAAACAAAATACGCCTTCGAAAGAATCTGACTTTCGAAGGCGTATTTTTAAATAAGCGGCAGGTATTCAAGTTCAATTTCCCGTTTGTTTTGCGCAGACGACGCGCGTGTACGGTAAGTTAAACCGTAAACGAAAAAACATTCGATACGCTGTCTTTTCCGAAAGTTTTCAACGCCATTCTGTACATTGCTTTCGCGTGAATTCTGTCGTGCCAGACGAATCTTCTCAGTACCTTCTTTAACGACCACAATTCATCGTAACTGCCTACGAGTGTTTTGTTCTCTAAAAAGTTCGGTTGCTTTTCCAATAAAGCGAAGCCGCGTTCGCGACAACTTAATATATCGCCGTCGTTATCGCAATCGACGCCGATTTCGCCGAAATAGTATCCGTTTACGTTTTTCGTGTGTTGATACATTTCGTTTGCCGTAGTCGGGATCGCCCCGTAAAACGTTTGTCTTTGTTGCAGACAGCTTAAATCTTTGTTCGGAACCGAATTAAACAACGTAAGGAAATCTTTTGCGGATTTAAGCGCAATACGTTTTAAACGCAAGTATTCGTCCCGTGTTAACGGTAGTGTTTCGCCGTTAAAGATAGCGTCGCTGTCGGCATCGCGTATGTTCAAATCGGATGCTTTTTCTTCCGTTATTTCCACCGTAAATTCGTTTCCGTCTAAAGGTTGACCGCTCCACGCGCAAAAAGATTTTATTTCGTCGTACATTTTATTTACGGCGATTTCAAGCGTTTCGCCTCTTGCGTACGCGCCCGCATAATCTATCGAATATAAAAGAGTGTCGTCTCCGTTATGTTCCCAAAAACATTTTAATTTCATATCGGTATCTCCTTGAAAATTATAACAAAACCGAGCTTAAATTGTCAATGACGCATATGAAATTTAACAAGCGTAATTGAAGATATTTTGCGCGTAGCGACGTTTGCAATCGACGTCGCAACCACAATTTGAATAGGGTAGAAACGGGCGACGAAAGTCAGATAATGCAAATTCAACTTTTTCGACAATAAAATAAATGTCGTTGTACAATTACCGTACGGCTGGACTTATTCGGCAAATTATTTTTAAATTTTTCCGAAAAAAGCAACGAGTTAGTCTTGACAACGTCGGATTCTATGATATAATTATATTTAGAACAAAAGTTCTAAATATAATTAAAATAAGTTGACATAGCTAAGGAGGTATAGTACAATATGAACGACAACGAGACGAATTCCGTACGCAGTATTCGCGACGTTCGCGAACAGGCGGAAAGTTTGTTTGCCGACTGGGTACAGATAGTGGATAACAAAAGCAAGCGGACGATTGAAGATTTTCCCTATGATACGGGAGTACCGGATCGGGTTGAGGGGCATTGCTGGCGATGCGTTACCGTTAATTACTGCTGGTTTGCAAACGAAAAGGACAAGCTGCCCGATGAATTCGATTACGGCAAATATTCTTCATCGCAGATTTCCGAACAAATTCGCGGATTATATCATCCGCATTGCCATTGTAAAAAATTTCCACTGTCGAAACCGCAATCGTCGAAAATCAACTTGGTAAAAGTCGAAGGCAAAATAGATTATATGTGGAGGAGTAAAATGCACTTATTCCATAAGTGGGGATATACTGATATGGAAAAAGATGCTTTTGTAGAAATGCTTGCACAAAAGACTAAAGAAAGTTATTCTAACGGAAATTACGAAATAGAAAAACACGATAATCATGGGGTTAAAATTAACTGTATATTTAAGATACCGAGCAAAAATCCACAATTGGGCACTGAAATAGAAATGTGGTCAAATTGGATGATATTTCCTAACGGAACGTTGAAATGTAATTCTTTTTTGGGAGGTTGGACAAAGTGAAATATTTTGACTATGTAAGAGTGTTGAAAGACAGACCGGAATATGAAGAAAATAACGTACATGCAGGAGAAATCGGTATAATATGGCAACCGGAAATTCGCGACAATACTTTTTATGTTATGTTCGAAACGGGCGACGAATATAACTTTTATAAATACTGTGTAATACGGATAGAGGATTTGGATTTTGTCAAAGAACCCGATTTTATTACGGTTACGGATGACGTTTTATTAAAAGACCTGTGCAAGCAGGATCCGCGTTGGTGGTGCAAGGTGGAAGACGGTTATATACTGAATCTAAAAGGCGAACGCAAAAACAAAATCCCTTACAAATATGACAGTTGAAACCGGTGAATTTGCATACGCAAACGTAATTACATTCTACAATTTAGATTTTTGTGGATAAATTTTCCTAACGGAACGTTAATGTAATTCGTTTGTGGGAGGTTGGACAAAGTGAAATATTTTGACTATGTAAGAGTGTTAAAAGACAGATCGGAATATGAAAAAAATAACGTACATGCAGGAGAAATCGGTATCATCTGGTTTGCCGAAATCCGTGACAATTATTTTTATGTAAAGTTTAAAACCGATGACGAGTACGACTTCTACAAAGATTGTGAAATACGCATAGAGGATTTGGAGTTTGTTGCAGAATGTGACTTTATGATCGTTACAGATGAAGTTATTTTGGAAGAACTTCCGAGCAACGATCCTCGTTGGTGGTGCAAAGTAGAAGACGGTTATATACTGAATCTAAAAGGCGAACGTAAAAACAAAATTCCTTACAAATACGACAGTTGAAACCGGTTAATTTGCATACGTAAACGTAATTGCGTTCTACAATTTAGATTTCTGTGGATAAATTTTCCTAACGGAACGTTGAAATGTAATTCTTTTTTGAGAGGTTGGACAAAAAGAAAATGAAATTTATGGATTATGTCAAGGTAATAAAAGATAGACCGGAATACGCTAAATACAATGTGTATGCAGGTGATATAGGAATTATATGGCTACCGGAGATACGTGCCAATACCTTTGAAGTTATGTTTCACACCGACGATGAATATAACTTTTATAAAGATTGCGAAATACGCATAGAGGATTTGGAATTTGTTGAAGAGAGTAAGAGAAAAATTACCGACGAAATACTGTTAGAAGAACTTCCCAGTAACGATCCTCGTTGGTGGTGCAAAGTAGAAGACGGATATATACTGAATTTAAAAGGCGAACGTAAAAACAAAATTCCTTACAAATACGACAGTTGAAATTAGCTTGCTGACATACAAACGCGGCCGTCGCTTAATGCAACGGTCGCGTTTATGTTACTTGATAGAACTCTCCCAAAATGCCCGATCAAATCGGACAAGTATTATTATTTTATCGGCAAAAGCTCGATATAGCCGCGCGAACCGAGAGGTTCCAGTTGGATACGCGGATTGTCCGAGTCCCATTTATAGCCGATTACCGACGGATCGTACTTTTTGATAGCTGCCTGCACTTCTTCGATAGCCGCGCCGAAATTTTCTTCGGCGAACGGTTCTCCCTGAAACATCAGATATTTTGCGGCAGGCAGAGTAATGACGTCGAAGCCGTCGGGTACAACGTCATTGTAATCGCAAGGTACTTCCACGCCTTGCACATATTCGCTCGTACCTTGTTGGATGTATTTTTGCGGCAGCCACAAACAAACCGGTTCGCCCGAAATAGACTTTATGCTTGTAAGTATACCCCAAACGTCGCAACCGACTTCGTTGCAGTAAGTCCAGTATTCCGTCGCGGTTTTGCCGCGTTTTATAATAGCTTTCCGCTTCGGTTTGTCTATTGCCTGAATAAAAATGTTTTTGTAATTTTGCATCGTATTCTTTCTCCTTGCAATGTATTTGAATTTTACGCCGTAAGGATTAAACAGCGCAAGCGGAGCGGGATTTAATGCGTATTGTTTGGGATTACACCCGAACTCGCGCGCAAAAGCGCGGGTATAACCGTCTACGCTGCCGAAACCCAAATCGAAAGCAACGTCCGAAACGTTTACTTTTTCATCGCGCAGTCTTAATGCCGAAAACCGCAATCTTAACCGTCTTATATAGTTGGATGGAGTGACACCGAGTTCTGCAATGAATATACGCCGAGCATACCAGGGTGAATACATAGCCGCTTTTGCCAGATCGGCAAGCGTTATATTTTCCGTTAAATGCGTTTGAATATAGTCTTGCATTCGTTGTACGGCATCGATTTGTTCTTGCACGGTTTACCTCACAGCGTAGTCATTGTATAATATCTACGGTAAAAAAATCTCGATTTTTTTTGTCCAGTATATCATTTCGTCAAAAAATATGCAACCGACGATAGGTTTTACGAACGGATATAAAACTCAAATAAGAAAAGATAAAAAGGACATGACGTTTGACTGCAATAAGGCGTTCGTTTCGGGTTTTAATCGGAAACGATGCGGAAGGGCGTATTTTTTTGAAAGTCTTGTTGCCCCGCGTTGCGCGGGAAAGGTGACGTCAAGTCAAGTTCGATGTCGGTTAAGTCGTAACCTAAAATGAATAATACTTTACTGTACGAAGCAACTTATTTCTTTTAACGATTTTTCAATTACATTCTTATCGGCGTTTTCCGAAATGTAAAATTCGTTGTTTTCAAATCCGCTTATTTGAAATAAGCTATTATGACATTCAACGGTTTCGAATAATCTTAAATTTTCGTACGCCGTCGTAAAAATATTATTTTTATATATTTGAAAGAGGTAAGGAGCGGTCGTGTACATTTTAAATTCTATCCGTTCGTCTAACGCAGACAAGAGCAGAGGAAAGGTACCGCAACAGCCCGTCTCGATAACTGTAATTTTTTTCGCTTTTAATTTGCGACAGTAGGTTCTTTACGATAGTTGCCAATTTGGGAAATGACGTTAATTTGTTTGAAATTTCTTTTTTGCAATAACGCATATATTTTTCGAAATCGTCGTACCCCTTTTCCAACGCTTCGAAAATAACCGCTCTTACAACGTCGTCTACGTTTTTATTTTTGTAAAGCATATTAAAAAAACTGCGACTTATCAAATAGGGATAAATATTCTCCGCATATTTGTTTTTAAAAAATACGTACGGCAGAAGAGTATCCCGCAACAGAAAAATATAAGAACGGTTTGCATCGTATTCGATACTGTTGCAAAATCTTTTTATTTCTTCAAAAAAATCGTTATTCGGATAATTTGTATAAGTTTCGGCTCTTGCGGTCAGATCATCCAAATATTTCTTTAATTCGGTTTTGTCGTTGTTCAATCTTTGAATGCTTCCGCCGCTTGCCATAACGGCAAAAGGTTCTTCGCCCGAAGCTTTAACGACTGTTTTCAGTCTATCGACAATGGCAGAATCTTTTTGCAAAGCGTTATACAGCTCGTAATATTTTTCGTCGATTAAGTCGTCAATCATCTTCAACAGTTGTTTTGCTTCGTAAATATCGCTTTTTGTTAAAACGTTATTTTCGTAATATTCGATTTTATTTTTATAATAGTTTAGGTTAAAAGATATAAAACCCATTTATTCGGCATCCTTTTAATCGTTTATACTTAATTTTAGCATCGAGACAACGCAACGTCAAATTATTTAGCGCGCGTAAAATTTAAAACGTTGAGATGAAACTTGATATGCAATTCGCTTTTTAGCGTTGCGGAAAGCGCCGCCGCCAAACGGCAATATAAATATAACGAAAAGCGGACTTTGACGGAAAGTCAAGTTATTTGCAGAATAAGCAGTCGTCTGAAACGAATATCAGAAAATCGGAAAAACGCCGAAGTATAAAAGTAATCCTATAACGGTTAGATGCAAGGGGTAATAAATATAAAACAGCCATTTTAATACTTTATTGACAGCGCGATATTTTCCTCGTTGCCCGTTATATAATAGCAAAAGAGGAATAGCCAAACAAACGGCAAGCTGTAAAATTCCGTAGATTTTATCGAGAGCAAAGAAATAGACCACTCCGTATACAAATACCCAAAACATCATCCATAGCATTTGTTTGGCAAATTTTCCGCGATTAAACCAAAAGAATAAGATGACCAACGGTGCAATGCAACTCCAATCGGCGGGAAACGATACGGCAAGTATAAGAAAATGCAGTATGATTTTGACGGGCATTTTTAATTTCGAGTCGTGAACTCTTATTAACACCAATCCCCAAGCAAAACCCCACAATACGCCCGTTTGATTAAACGGCGAACCGTGCGCAAACGGAACGAACGATAACGGGTCGATATAGTTGAACTGACAAAACACATAAGGGAAATGCGATATTACGGCGAATAAAAACATTCGCCCGATATATCTTTTTAAGTTTTTGGTATGACAGTAGCCTTCCGCAATAAAATAGCACATAATCGGGCACGTCAATCGCCCTATAATGTGCATTGTAAGCGCAATACCGTTTGTAGAAAAGCCTTGCCATATTGCCCACGCCAAATGATCTAACGTCATTGCGGCAATAGCAATCGATTTCAAGACGTTTGAATTTAATACTTGATATCTCTTCGGTTGTTCAGACAATTCCATAAAGGAAGTATACTATAAGCAAGCGACTTTTTCAACTATATTGTGATGTAAAATAGAAAATGGCGCTATGAGCGCGCTGCGTGAGCAACGGCAAAAAATAAGACTTGACGTCAAGTCAAGTCCGGTGGTGGGTAACTTGTAACCTAAAATGAATAATACTTTACTTTACGAAGTAACTTATTTCTTTTAACGAATTTTCAACTATTTACTTTTTAATTAAAAAGTGCTATAATTTGCATTGATTAAATTAGGAAATATCAAATATGAATTACATAGGTTCAAAATACTCTTTAATAGACTTTTTGAAGTCGTCAATAGACAAAACGCTTGAAGTTAATCGTGAAAGTAAAAAACCGAGCGAAATGATTTTTGCCGACCTTTTTGCAGGAACGGGAATTGTCAGCGGTTCTTTCAAAGAGTTGGGCTACTCTATCATTGCAAACGATATTCAATTTTACAGTTACGTTATCATTAAACATATGATTGAGAACAACGGCAACTTGGACGAAAATCGTTGTAAACAACTGATTGACGAATTGAATAACGTTGACGGCGTTGAAGGCTTTATATACAAAAATTATTCATACGAGGGTACTGTCGGGCAAGAATATAGGCGCATGTATTTTACCGAATACAATGCTAAAAAGTGCGACGCAATTCGTATTGCAATAGAAGAAAAACATAATGCGAATGAAATTACCGACAACGAATATTACTTTTTGTTAGGTTCGTTAGTCAACAGTATCGATAAATACGCCAATACCGCGTCGGTATACGGCGCATATCTCAAAAAGATTAAAAAGTCCGCGCTTAAAGAAATGCAACTTGTGCCGCTTCCCATAATGCATGGACAGGTTTATTGCAAGGTATACAACGAAGATATAAGCGAACTAATAAAACACGTCTCGGGCGATATTTTGTATTTAGACCCACCGTACAATACAAGACAATATTGTACTAATTACCATTTGCTTGAAACAATCGCAAGGTACGACAACCCGATTATATATGGTAAAACGGGACTTCGCGAATACGCCGAGCAAAAGAGTGTTTTTTGCGACAGGCGCA